>RGCY01000078.1 GCA_009918865.1 Actinomycetota bacterium | reverse complement strand
CGTTGGCATGAACTCGTTGACTCTGCACGAAAGGTGCGTGCAGGTGGTGGGTCGCCAGAGCAGGTGTTGTGGGAGTTGTGGGCTGGGGTGGGTAGCACCTGGCCAACTCGCCTTCGCACCACATCGCTCAATGGTGGCTCGGCGGGTAGGCAGGCCGATCAAGACCTTGATGCTGTGATGTCTTTGTTTGACATGGCACGCAAGGCATCGCACACCAAAGCGAAGTCAGTCGCGCGATTTGTTGAAGAAGTGCGCGCACAAGGCATTGGTGTGTCAGCAACAGTGTCGGCCGCGATTGTCGAGCAGGTGCGGGTGATGACTGCTCATCGTGCGAAGGGGTTGGAATGGGATGTTGTTTTTGTCTGTGGTGTGCAAGATTCCGTGTGGCCGAATGTTCGACCACGCGGCGGCATGCTCGCTGCTGACAAATTGACCCGGACCGGTTTAGACGGTGGGCTTACCGCGTCGGCGCTCATGGCGGAAGAACGACGGTTGTTCTATGTGGCAATGACTCGCGCTCGGCATCGAGTCTGGGTTACGGCCGTGGATGCTCACAGTTCCGTGGAAGCCGGTCAGCGCCCATCTGTTTTCGTACGTGAACTCGTAGATTTCTCCGAAGAGTCCGAACCTGTTTCACGCATGCCTGAGGTGGCTGTTCGGCGTGAATTCCGACAGTCTGTGCGAAATTTGAGCTTGCCGGATGTGGTGGCAACGTTGCGGACAGCGGTGTGCTCCGCTGATGCAACCGATGAGCGTCGACACGTCGCAGCGCAGTTGCTAGCACGATTGGCGGAAGTCCCTGGCAGCGGCGCAGACCCATCACAATGGTGGGGTCTGGCAACTCGCACCGAGAACTCCGCTCCCGTGCGTTCTGATGGCCCTCTGCGACTTTCGGGAACGGCATTGAAGGACTTATCTGATTGCGCCTTGCGCTGGTTCCTTGAACGAGAAGTGGGAGCCGGCTCTGAGAAGACCGCTGCTTTGGTGTTCGGGTCATTGGTGCACACCTTGTGTGAGCAAATTGCCTTGAACCCTGAGTTGGAACCAGATGTGGACTCTCTGGTTGATGCTGTGTGGCCCTCAGTTTCATATGAGGCACGTTGGATTTCCGCTCTCCAGCGCATCGAAGTGACGGCTGCGATGCAGCGTTTTGTTGTCTGGCACAAAGAGCAGTTGACTTCCGCAAGCACCATGCTGGGCGTTGAGATTCCTTTTGACACCGTGCTTGACGTTGCTGGACCTGATGGCCGCGTGCGCCAGGTGCGCGTGCGAGGTTCTATGGACAGAGTTCAAGTGAGTTCAGATGCAGATGGCGAGCATGTCACTGTTTATGACTTCAAGACCAATTCCAAGAATTCAATTCCGTCGCCCAAAGAGGTTGCTGAGCACATGCAACTGCTCACGTATCAAGCGGTTGTGCGAAGCGGCACAGTTGAGCAGGTGCCGGCTGCTGATTCGGTTGACGCAGGCTTAGTGTTTCTCCGGGTTGGAGCGGGCGCGAAATCCCCGACGAAGCCAAAGGTGTCAACTCAACGTGCGGCTGATTCGGGTAGCAATGGGGATGCGCATTTTGCTCATGTTGTGACGCAATCTGTTGACACAATTCGTGCGGAGGAATTCACCGCGACCCCGGGCGAACACTGCACATTCTGCCCCTTGCAGTCAGCCTGTCCTGCTCAAGTCTCAGAAGGATTCTCTGCGACTGCGGTGGAGGATGGGGGCGCAGATGCTGACTGAGTCGCAGGTTGGTGCATTACTCGCGTCGCCCGGAAAGCCGCCACTGGAGTGGTCCGATGAACAGATTGCTGCCATCACAGCACCGGCACAGCCACACCTAGTTGTTGCTGGCGCCGGTTCGGGCAAGACCACGGTGATGGCGGCGCGCGTCCTGTGGTTGGTTGGCAATGGCGAAGTCAATCCAGAGCGCATACTCGGACTCACATTCACAAACAAAGCTGCGAGTGAGTTTTCGCAACGGTGCATGCGCGGACTTGAACGCCTTCGAGCGTTCAATGCGCCGGTAGTGCAGCCGCCGATACCGCCGGACGGTGACGACGGACTACCCGGTGAGCCATCGATTTTGACCTATCACTCGTTCGCGCAACGACTCTTGGCAGAACATGGCTTACGCATTGGGTATGAGCCAGGGTCAACTCTCATGCATGAGGTCACGCGACGGCAGTTGGCGTTTCGCGTGGTGCAGCGAACTCGAACTTTGCTCAAGCATGTTTCGCCCAATGCCGCCACGGTGGCCTCGCGCCTTCTTTCGTTGGATGACTTGCTCGCGGAACGCCTGATTGAGCCGGAACGTTTAATCGCACATGATCAGGCGTTAGTCGTCTGGCTGGAATCACTCGCAGCAGCTGGGACCCTGCAGCGAGCGGGGGAGGGCATGCTCGCGACTGCCCACCAACGCATGGAACTCGCGGGTCTTGTGCAGGAACTGCTTGCTGCCAAACGTGAACGATTCATGGTTGATTTTGCAGACCAGATGAACGCCGCTGCACGGCTGGCGCAGCACATCGCGGAAAGGCAACCGGAACTCAAAGCTCAACTTCGCGAGCAATACCAGGTCGTGCTACTCGATGAGTATCAAGACACATCTGTGGCACAGCGCCTCATGCTCCAAGCCCTATTCGGAGATGACCATCCGGTGATGGCAGTAGGAGATCCGTGTCAAGCAATTTACGGATGGCGTGGAGCAAGTGTGTTCAACATGGATGCGTTCACTAGCGACTTCACCGGCGTAGGGGGTCGTAAGGGAACGCACAGCCCACTGACACGTGTGCGCAGATGTGCGCCGGAGATTCTTGAAGTTGCAAATCGAGTGAGTGAACCTGTGCGGGCAAAGCATCCACTTGTTCAACCACTGCAGCCTGACCCTAACTCGTCCAAGCGAGGGTCTTTCACACTTTCACGCCATGAAACTCAAGCAGATGAGACGCGCTGGGTCGCTCAACAAGTGCGCACACTCACAAGCGTGCATCCTGCACACGAGGTGGCGGTGCTGTGTCGGGTCACAGCCGATCTTGGCCGAGTTGCTGCAGCCTTGGATGTGGAGGGCATTCCCTATGACGTCGTTGGCGTCACTGCTCTCTTGAGTCGCCCAGAGGTTGCGGATGTCATTGCAATGCTCAGATTGATTGACAATCCCGGTCACAATGCCTCGCTCGTGCGGGTTTTGGCCGGTGCGCGATGGTCAATTGGGGTCCGGGACTTTGCAGCGATTGGTCGTCGCGCGCGAGCAATGAGTCCGCGGGAGAAGTTGGATTCGGATACCCCAGTTGATGCCTTACTCGCCGCACATGTGCGTGAGCAAGACCCAGCGGATGTGACGGCATTGTCTGATGTGTTGGAGGAGATAGCACAAGGGCAGAAAGTGCCCGACCTGTCGGATGTTGCAGCACAGCGGTGCAGGGAGCTTGTCCTAGAGATTCGGACCTTACGTCGCCACGTCGGTGAGCCGGTTTCAGAACTCATTCGTCGCATCGTTCATGTCACGGGAGTCGACGTGCAAATGCGACTCGGTGATGAGCAGCTTGTCGCAACGCGCGTGCGCGCCATGGAAACCCTCATGGATATTGCGGACGATTTCGTTGGCATTGATGGTTCAAGCAGTCTGCACGATTTCTTGAAGTGGCTAGACGATGCCACTCGTTTTGAAAAAGTGCCAAGTGTTGATGTGCAACCCACCGGACGCTTCGTGCGCCTCATGACAGTGCACGCAAGTAAGGGGCTGGAGTTTGACGCAGTGGTCTTGCCCTATCTCGTCGATGGGGTGTTCCCCTCAAGCCGTGGACGGCCGCGCTGGCCGTCATCGGCAATTGCGTTACCCCCAGACTTGCTCGAAGACCGGGAGCGTGCGGAGGTATGTCCGCAGTACCCCGACCGCACTGCTGGGCCGCGCGCAAAGGACAAAGATGCCTACGGCATTCACATGGGTGGACTTGACCTACTTGAAGAAACGCGTTTGGCGTATGTCGCCATCACACGCGCTCGATTCCAGGTTGTGGCCAGCGCACACGTATGGGGCCCAACTCAGGTCAATGCCCGGGCATTGTCCCCGTGGTTGAAAACGATGTGGGAGTACGTCCACGATGGTGGCGCAGGAACGATTGACTGCTGGGTGGAAGACCCCGACAAAGGTGTCTCGCGACCCGACATCGTTCGTTCATCGTTCGCATGGCCACCGAAACTTGATGATGAAACATTGCGCGCACTTGAGCAAGGAGCTGAACGTGTTCGACAGGCGCAACGACAATTGAGGGAATCCGCTGAGACCAGTGGCGATTCGGCCCCGGCTACCGATGCGGTGGATGTTAGGTCGTTGGATTCAGAAACGGCTGCGTGGACCCGTGATGTCGAAACGTTGATAAGTCAGTGGCGAGAACGTGCTGCGCGCGTGCGAGATGTGCTTGCGCCATCGGGCATGAGCGCTAGTGATGCCATGCGATTACTTTCCGACCCTGAGGGTTACACCTTGCATCTGGCTCGGCCCATGCCGCGTGTGACGAATCAATATGCCACGCGAGGAACTCAATTCCATGCATACGTTGAGCACAAGTGGCGTGGTGAACTCGCGCTTTTCAGCCGAGCCGATGTCGATGACATTTCAGATGAACCACATGATGATTCACAACTCCAGGAACTTATCTCTGCATTTGAGGCTGGCCCCTTTGCACACAGGCCACCAACGGATGTTGAAGTGGAATTCACAGCGGTCTTTGGGTCTGTCACGGTTCGGGGACGCATTGATGCAGTCTTCCTGTGTGACGATGGCACGTGGGAAATCATCGACTGGAAAACGAATGCTCGCCAAGATGCGGATCCCGTGCAACTTGCAATTTATCGCTATGCATGGGCGCAGTTGCGTGGTGTGCCGGCTGACCGCGTGAGTGCAGGATTTCATTACGTGCGCTCTGGGACCACGGACATGCACAGTGACTCATTGCCGAGTTATGAAGAATTGTGTGAGTTGCTCAGCACAACATCATCGTGACACATTGAGATCGGTCTCAATGTGCGCGCGCAGCGCGCGGTGGTCGCCGGCTGGTAAGGCAAGTGTGTCCATGTCTTGTACGCGGACCGCGGTATCGCGCTCAACTGCGATGTGATCAAACTGAATCCGTGGCGTGCCGACCGGATAGGTGGCCATCGGTGCCAGGGTTCGCCAGGTTCGTTGAGTGGTGAACACCCAGCGCGGCAGATTCAAATCGCCCAAGAGATACCGCGGGCCAGGAAGCGTGCGTGCCCATGCAGTGAGTGCGCGAAGTTGCCGAAGATTCACACCTGGGACAAACGACAAGTGAGTGCAGATGGCAGAAAACGGCCCGGATGCACCTTCAATCACCGCAGCGATTGCCCAGCGCGGTTCGTCCTTGACCACGATGGCGCGCGCACCAGAGGGTGTCGGCACGAGTAGCGGAAGTCGAGCAGCCGAAGCCGGCAACGCAATGCTGTCCCAGCGAATCACAGGTAATCGAGTAATGAGCCCGATGCCGTACCGCGGACCGATGTCGTCATCGAGATGGCCGGCTGCTGGGATCCAATGCTCGCCAGGAACGCCCCGCAACGCGGCGCAAAATCGCCCCTGTCCATTCATCGCCTCGGCAATTGCATCAACCTGACACACGCCACCACTGCGCTCGCTGCGGCAATCAACCTCCTGCACCGCAACGACATCGCTATCCAAGGACCGCGCACCGGCCATGAGTCGTTCGCGGATGCCACGAGAGTCGGTTGGGTCGGCCACCGGCTGCCCATGCAGCAAGTTCCAGGTGGCTAGCCGGAGAGTGCTCACTCGTGTGTGGTCGCTTTGGCAGCAAGTTCCGCGAGATGTGCTTGCACGGCAATCACCGATGGATTGGTCAGTGCCGAGTCGTCCGCGAAGCGGAGGGTTGGCACAGTGCGATTGCCTCCGTTTGCTAGTTCCACCCACGCGGCTGCGATGTCATCTTGTTCAATATCAATGACTGAGTACGAGATGCCGGCTCGATCAAGTTGTGAGCGCAGTCGCACGCA
>RGCY01000077.1 GCA_009918865.1 Actinomycetota bacterium | reverse complement strand
CTTGTTGATGGGGTAACCAAACTCGATCGGGTCAAGTACGGCGAAGCATCCACTGCCGAAACGGTGCGCAAAATGGTCGTAGCGATGGCCAAAGACATTCGAGTGCTGGTCATCAAGTTGGCAGATCGCCTACACAACATGCGCACGTTGTCGTTCATGCCGGCTGATAAGCAGCAGAAGAAGGCGCGCGAGACGCTTGAGATTTATGCGCCATTGGCACATCGACTCGGCATGAACACCCTCAAGTGGGAACTTGAAGACCTGGCCTTTGCGACCTTAGAGCCGAAAGTTTTTGAGGAAGTTGCCCGGCTCGTGGGGCAATACGCACCGGCGCGTGAGGCTTACTTGGATGCGCTCATCGGGGAAGTTGATGGAGCGCTGCGCGATGCGCGCATCAAGGCATCAATCAGCGGTCGACCAAAGCACATCTACTCGGTTTATCAAAAGATGCGTGTAAAGGGCCGCGACCTTGACGACATCCATGACCTCGTGGGTTTGCGTATCTTGGTGGATGATGTGCGTGACTGCTACGGCGTTCTTGGAGTCGTGCACTCGCGTTGGAACCCACTGCCCGGGCGCTTCAAAGATTATGTGGCGATGCCCAAATTCACGATGTATCAAAGTCTGCACACCACTGTCATGGGCCCTGAAGGCAAGCCAGTGGAATTCCAGATCCGCACTTTCGACATGCACCGCGCCGCCGAATACGGCGTGGCTGCACACTGGCGCTACAAGCAGACATCCGTGGGCGGCAAGCAAGTCGACGACTTCTCGTGGTTGCGACAGTTGCTTGATTGGCAGCGGGAAACTGAAGACCCAGACGAGTTCCTAGACGCATTGCGATATGAACTCGGCAGCGGAGAGGTATATGTGTTCACCCCCAAGGGTGATGTGTTGGCCTTGCCGGCAGGGTCTACGCCAGTGGACTTCGCCTTTGCCGTGCACACAGAAGTCGGCTACCGATGTGTTGGTGCCCGAGTGAACGGAAAACTTGCACCACTTGAGTCTTCGCTCACAAATGGTGATGTGGTGGAAGTCTTCACTTCCAAGGCAGAAGGCGCTGGTCCGAGTCGTGACTGGCTCTCATTTGTGAAGTCCCCGCGTGCGCGCAGCAAGATCAAAGCGTGGTTCACGCGCGAGCGTCGTGATGAGGCAATCGAGCAGGGCAAAGAAGCAATTGCACGCGCTATGCGCAAGCAGGGTCTACCTCTGCAGCGGTTGTTGACCAACAGTTCCCTAGGCGCGGTCGCCTCCGAACTTGGCTTAAGTGACGTATCAGGGTTGTATGCCGCGGTTGGAGAAGGCCACACATCGGCTGTCACCGTCATCGCGCGTTTGGTCGCCTCTCATGGCGGCGAAGATGCTGCGCAGGATGAACTTTCCGAAGATCAGAACCCAGTCACCATCGTTACGCGACAACTCACCCGCGGTCGCAGTGAATCTGGTGTGGTGGTGCAGGGTGCTCCCGATGTGTGGACCAAACTCGCCCGCTGCTGCACTCCGGTGCCAGGAGACGACATCATCGGGTTCGTAACCCGTGGGTCAGGGGTTTCGGTGCACCGGCGGACCTGTACCAATGCCGCAAGTTTGCTGGGGGAGCCAGAACGCCTGCTGCCCGTTGAGTGGCTTGCCACGGCTGCATCGGTGTTCCTGGTGAACATTCAGGCCGAGGCGCTCAACCGGCCGCGGCTGCTGCTCGACATCACCAAAGCGTTGGCTGACCAGCACATCAACATCGTCAATGCATCGGCAAGCACGCGTGGGGATAACACCGCCATCAACCGGTTCACGTTTGAGATGGCTGACCTGCGCCATCTTGCACAAGTGCTGCGCGCCGTGCGCGCGGTTGATGGCGTTTACGACGCCTACCGCGTGTGAACATTGTCGTTCGTTTATTCACGCCACAACACTCTGCCCTGCGTCCTGTGGTTGGTTTCAGGATGTGGAGCTCGTGGTTGCTTCTGAAAACACGTGTACCCCGGTCGATGGCCGGGGTACACGTGGGTTGAGACTCGGGTGACTATGTCTCAGGCGTATTCCTTCGCAGCGTTTTCTGCGGCTTCGAGCAGCAACGCAGTGGTAGCGCGACGCTTCTCAAGGTCAGCCTTTGCTCGCGCATCCTTTGCTGACGCGATGTCTGCATCGAGTTTCGCAAGTGAACTGCGGAACTGCTCCACAACACCATTGGCGCGGTCACGTGCTTCTGGATTGGTGCGGCGCCAGCGGTCCTTCTCGTGGTTGCGGACCGCTTCCTCAATCTTGCGCAGGCCACCCTCAAGGCGGTCCTTATCTGAGCGCGGAACGTGACCCGCCTTTTCCCACTTCTCTTGAATCGAACGAAGAGCCTGCTTGATGGAGTCGATGTTTGCATCAGTGACGGGTAGCAGGGCTTGCGCTTGGGCGAGTAGTTCTTCCTTGATGACGAGATTGCCCTTGTGTTGCTCATCGCGCTTCTCAAGGTCCGCGCTGCGCGCGGTGAAGAAAGCATCTTGCGCAGCCTTGAACTGCTCCCAGAGTGCGTCATCTTCTTGGCGCTTGCCACGCGGAGCGGCCTTCCAGCGCGCCATCAATGCACTAAACGCTTTAGCGGTCGTCACCCAATCCTTTGACTCAGCGAGCGCCTGGGCTTCTTTAACGAGTCCGGCGCGAATGGCCTTGCTTTCGGCGCGCTCGGTTTCCCGTTGTGCAAAGTGAGCCCGGCGGCGCTTTTCAAATGAGTTGCGCGCGGCACTGAATCGCTTCCATAAGTCTTGTTCGGCCGCGCGTTCCGCGTGCGGAGCCTTCTGCCATTCGTCTAGCAACTCCTTGAGTGCATCGCCTGCGGTTTTCCACTGGGTGGAGTCGGCAAGCATCTCGGCTCGCATCACGATGTCCATCCGAGTTTGCAATGCGGCGGCCCGGATGACTTCGCGCTCGGCCTTGAGTTGCTCAGCACGTTCTGCAGCAGCAGTTTCAAGGTTGGCGGCAAGTGCGGTGAACACGGTGAGGTCCCCAACGCAGTTAGGGGTCTCCACTGCTGAGGTGAGTTTGCCAATCAGTGCCTTCGCGCCATCTGGTCGACCTTGACCGGTCTTCAGGCGGCGAAGGAACAGTTCGGCCTCAATCTTTAGGTCGTCGTACTTGCGTTGGTAGAACTGCAAACCCTCAATGGGTGTGCCCGCTTTGTACTGACCGACAGATGCCTCAGTGCCGTCAGCAAGGCGCACAAAGACGTTGCCTTCGGCATCAACGCGGCCGTGGGTAGCCGTGTCGTTCATGGTCACTCGCTTTCTCTCGCTGCCGTCACTTGACGGAAGTGGATGTGATGACGGTGCGCGTTGCTGGCGCCCCATCGGTGGAGCCGCCGGCGACACCGGCAGCGGCGATGCGATCGATGACATCAAGACCTGATGTCACCTTGCCCCAGACCGCGTAGTTCGGCGGCAAAGGACTGTCTTTGTACACAAGGAAGAATTGACTTCCTCCCGTGTTCGGTCCCGAGTTGGCCATTGCGACCATGCCGCGGCGGTAATCGCCACTGCCAGACGGCAGGAGCAAGCCGTTTGCGGCGCTCGGGAGATTTTCATCGGGGATGGAGTAGCCAGGCCCACCCGTGCCATTGCCCTTGGGGTCGCCACATTGCAGGACGTAAAGCCCACTGGTGGTAAGCCGGTGGCAAATGACGTTGTTGAAGAAATTCTTGCCGGATAGCGCCGCAAATGAAGCCAAAGTCTTGGGGGCGCGGTTATCCAGTGCGATGGTGATAGAACCTTGGTTGGTGTTCAGGCGCATCGTCGCGTACTTGCCAGCCTGTGGCACATAGGTGTCCACCACTTGCGACGGCGTGGAGTTGGAACTCGATGGTGATGCGGATGGGGTTGGGGTCGCGGATACCTGCGGTGATGCTGTTGAAGGACGCGATTCCCACGGCTTGTTCCACACAAGTAGAAAGCCGACAACGAGCCCGACTGCCACAGCAATGCGTCCCACGCGCTGCATGCGCGCACGCTTGCTCGCAGCCGCACTCAAGCGCGCATGGCGACGCTGAGCCCGAGCCGCGGCCAGCCCGCGTTGTCGGCGGTTCGACGATGCCATCGTGACTCCTTGAGATGCGCTGGTCGGCGCAGACGCCTGTCGTGGGTACGCGCCCTGGCAAACGACCCGCTCGAGCGGAGGAGTCCGCATCGAGCCAAGCCGTCAGCGCACGGCGCGCAAGGCGAAAGTCTACGGAAAGTCGGCGCGCGCGCATAGATGAGGGAAAACTGCGAACAGGTAGCCTCTGCGCGTGCTAATCGAAGCCTTCCCAGCCGGGCCGTGGGAGACCAACTGCTATGTCATCGCCCCGGGAGCTGGCCACGATGCCATTGTGATTGACCCCGGATTTGCCGCAGCGAGCCCGTTGCGCGATGTCTTGCGCAGGCACAACCTCCGTGCCGTCGCGGTGGTCTTGACCCACGGACACATGGACCATGTGTGGAGCGTGGTGCCCGTGTGCGCTGAGCACGCAGTGCCCGCCTATATCCACCCAGGTGACCGGGAGCGACTCATCTCGCCGAATGACTTCATGAGCCCGGCGCTTCGCGAAGCAATCTTGGCCTCAACTGGTGGAGAACTCACTACTGCAGAACCTGAGGATGTTGCCACTCTTGCTGACGGCCACGCCGTGTCTATCGCCGGATTGACATTGACGCCGATGCACACCCCGGGGCACACACCGGGCTCCACGGTGTTCCACGTCGGTCCGCAAGGTGAGCGCGCAGAGCACCTCATCAGCGGTGATGTGTTGTTCAACAACGGAATTGGTCGCACGGACCTCGTGGGCGGAGATTCCGTGGTGATGGCGCAGTCTCTCTTGCGCCTGATGGACACCTATGAAGACGGCACGTTGGTCTACCCGGGCCACGGACCAGTGACCACCATCGGAGATGAGCGGCGGCGCAGTCGCTACTTGCGTGAAGCACTCGCGGAGAAATACGCGCGCGATGAGATTGAAACACTGCTCGTTGGGGCTCGCTCATGACCGCGCGCTTTCAGGCCCCGCGCTTCCAAGCACCTAAGGGCACCTATGACGTCTTGCCTCCGCGGTCGGCTTTGTTTATGGCTGTGGTCGAGGCCCTGACCTCGCGATTGATGCGCGCGGGCTATGAGCATGTGCAAACTCCCATGTTTGAAGACACCGCGTTGTTTGAGCGCGGAGTGGGTGAGTCCACGGATGTCGTTCAAAAGGAGATGTACACCTTCACTGATCGCGGGGGGCGCTCGCTGACACTGCGCCCCGAAGGAACAGCCGGTGTGATGCGTGCTGTCATCGAACACCACCTGCTCGACGGTGCACTGCCCGTGAAGCTCTGGTACACCGGACCAAACTTCCGCTACGAGCAGCCGCAATCAGGACGTTATCGCCAGCACACTCAAGTTGGTGCCGAAGTCGTGGGTCTGGATGACCCATTGATTGATGCTGAACTGATTGCGGTTGCTGATGCTGGATTTCGCGACCTGGGATTGAGCGACTATGTGCTCAAGCTCGGCAGCCTGGGTTGCGCGCAATGCCGACCGCCGTACCGCGAGTCGTTAACTGCGTTTCTCGCCGGGCTTGACTTAGACGAAGCAACGCGTGAGCGCGCTCGCTTGAATCCACTTCGAGTGCTCGATGACAAACGACCTGAGGTAAAGGCGTTGGTTGAAAAGGCGCCTTTGATGCTTGACTCACTGTGTGCTGAGTGCGCTGAACACTTCGCCACCGTGCGCCGCGTTCTCGACGACTGTGACGTGCTCTACGAAGTGGATCGGTTCCTGGTTCGCGGACTCGACTATTACACGCGCACCACCTTCGAGTTCGTTCACCAAGGGCTTGGCGCTCAAGCAAGTATCGGTGGTGGCGGTCGCTACGACGGTCTCATTGCTGAACTTGGCGGCCCGCAGGTGTCGGGTGTTGGTTTTGGTCTAGGCGTGGATCGCATCATGCTTGCATGTGAGGCAGAGGGTCTGATGCCTTATGAAGAGGCGCGCGTGGATGTTTTTGGAGTGGGCCTTAGTGCCGCCGCTCGAGAAAAACTCGCTGGTCTGATGGACGCGTTACGA
>RGCY01000076.1 GCA_009918865.1 Actinomycetota bacterium | reverse complement strand
TCCCTGTCACCTCCTCCGGTGACGGCATTCCCTCTGACCCTGTTTCGGCGACAACTCCGGTCGACGTGCCCGGAGTCGTGCCCGCGCCAACACTCGGTGTTGTGGGCACAACATCATTCTCTGTTAACTGGTCAGCACCTGCAGACAACGGTGGGCAGAGCATCACCGGTTATTCCGTCAAAGTGACACCAGCTGTTGCCCAAGTGAGTGTCTCGGGCACGACTGCAACGATCACCGGTTCCAAAGTTGGCACGACCTACACATTCGTCATTGCCGCAATCAACGGTAAGGGCACTGGGGCGAGCACCACGACGAAACTCACTGTCGTTGGCGTCCCCGATGCGCCGACCGTCTCGGCGACGCGTGCCGCCACATCAGTGACTGTTTCGTGGAAAGCACCAGCAAACACCGGTGGCGCAAAAATCACTGGCTACACCACCAGTGTGAGTCCGACAACGTTGACCTACAAAGTCTCCGGCACCAAAGCCACCTTCTCAGGCTTGACTCCTGGAACGGTCTTCACGTTCAGCGTGGCTGCCATCAACTCTGCAGGCACTGGTGCGACGGCTCAGATTGTGACCGGCACGACCACAGTGCCGGGACCGGTCAGCCTGAGTTACTCAAACAAGGATGCGTCGAATTTGCTTGTCTCATGGACAGCGCCCACCGACGATGGCGGTTCAAAGGTGACCGGCTACCAAATCACGACTAGTCGAGACGGCGGCAAGACTTTCACCCCCGCCACGAGCGTTAGCGGCACATCCGCACCCGTTGCGAAACCGGCTGCAAAGCAAAGCGTCATCATTCAGGTGTCGGCAGTCAATGCGATTGGTGTCGGTGCCGTCGCGACCATCACCGTGAACGGGTAGACCGCCTGCGCACGCTCTAAACTCTCATCATGACCGCTGCAACTCGCACTTTCGAGGTGCGCACTTACGGCTGTCAGATGAATGTGCATGACTCTCAGCGCTTGGCAGGGTTGCTGGAGTCGTCCGGAATGGTGCCCGTTATCACCGGCCAAACGCCTGATGTGATTGTGCTGAACACCTGTGCAGTGCGAGAAAATGCCGACAACAAGCTCTATGGAACCTTGGGTTATCTCGCGTCAGTGAAACGCAAACATGCTGGCATGCAAATTGCCGTTGGTGGCTGTCTTGCACAAAAGGATCAATCACGCGTGATTGAGCGCGCACCATGGGTTGATGTGGTCTTCGGCACTCACAACATTGACCGCCTGCCAGCATTGCTTGAGCGTGCGCGGACATTGGATGCCTCGCAAACTGAGTTTGCGGAAACATTGCAAGTCTTTCCATCAGCACTACCTGCTCGCAGGGATTCAGTCTTCTCGGCTTGGGTGGCCATCAGTGTGGGATGTAACAACACCTGCACCTTCTGCATCGTGCCGAGTTTGCGTGGGCGTGAGAAGGATCGCCGTCCCGGTGAAGTGCTGGCGGAAATTGAGCAACTCGTCGCTGATGGCGTGGTGGAAGTGACGTTGCTCGGCCAAAATGTCAACGCCTACGGTGTTGAGTTTGGAGATCGCGGCGCGTTTGCAGCCCTGCTGCGTGCCTGTGGTCGCATTGACGGTCTTGAACGAGTGAGATTCACGAGCCCGCATCCCCGAGACTTCACCGATGATGTCATCGACGCGATGGCGCAGACACCCAATGTCATGCCGCATTTGCACATGCCAGTGCAGAGTGGGTCAGACAATGTGCTGCAACGCATGCGCCGTTCCTACCGTCGCGACCGCTACCTTGGCATCATCGAGAAGGTGCGTGCGGCGATGCCGCATGCCGCTATCACCACTGACATCATCGTTGGTTTTCCTGGCGAAACCGATGAAGACTTCAAGGCGACAGTCGACATCGTTAAACAAGCGCGATTCGCAAGCGCTTACACATTCCAGTACTCACGACGCCCGGGCACTCCAGCGGCAGATTTCCCAGACCAAGTGCCAGCCGAAGTGGTAGGTCAGCGCTACCGCGACCTCGCTGCGGTGGTTGAAGATGTTGCTTGGCAAGAAAACCGTGCACTCATTGGCACTGAAGTCGAAGTGCTCATCACCACAGGTGATGGTCGCAAAGATGAGCGAACTGAGCGGCTCAGTGGTCGCGCGCCGGACAACCGACTCATACATGTGGGTGGTGTGCCGTCGTTCATCTCGGGAGATGGGCAGCGAGAGGTGATGCCCGGTGACTTCATCACCGCGACCATCACCCATGCCGCGCCCTACAACTTGATTGCTGACGAAGTGGTGTCGGTGCGGCGTACGCCAGCAGGTGATGCTGCTGCTACTAGTCGCGCATGTGGGCCGACCTCTGACACTGCAGCTACTGTCAATATCGGCATGCCGCGCATGGGAGCGCACACCTAACCTGCCCCACACCTAACCATCAATGTGGCAAGGGTCCGTGTTTCTTCCAGAAGGCGGACATGGTCAGTTGATGGCTCGCCGGTCACACCCTCGCGTGCTCACATGCGGATGAGCCAATCCCAAACTCTGAAGCGATGATGCACGCAGGGCTCACCATTTGTGCTGTGGCAGCGTCATCATCTGACTCGGTGTGTCAGTAGGCGACAATGCACCGGTGTCCTTTGCTTATCCCTGGGTTGTGACCATCATTGGTCCAACTGCAAGTGGGAAATCCGACCTCTCTCTCGAACTCGCGCACGCCCTCAATGGAGAAGTCATCAACGCGGACTCAATGCAGGTATATCGCGGCATGGATATCGGCACTGCGAAACTGCCACCTGAGCAGCGCAGGGGAGTGCCGCACCATCTGCTCGATCTTTGGAATGTCACTGACGCCGCACATGTTGCCGATTACCAACAACGCGCACGGGTCGCAGTCCTCGACATCACAGAACGCGGGCGAGTTCCAATCGTCGTTGGCGGCTCGGGGCTTTATGTCCGAGCAGTGCTTGATGATTTGCAATTCCCCGGCACAGACCCCGCGGTGCGAGCCCGGCTGCAAGCAGAATGCGATGAACACGGCACCCCGGCTATGCACGCGCGACTTGCCCGGCTCGACCCAGCCGCTGCGGCTGCGATTTTGCCCACCAACGCTCGTCGCATTGTTCGAGCGCTGGAAGTTCTCGAACTCACAGGTGAGCAATTCCTAGCCACGTTGCCGACCCCGGTCACGGTGGTGCCGTCAGTGACCATTGGCCTTCGAATCTCGCGCGATGTGCTCGATGTCCGCATTGCGCAACGTGTTGACCAGATGTGGGAACAAGGTTTCGTCAATGAAGTACACACACTGCGCGCTCAGGGCTTAGAACAAGGAGTCACCGCGAGTAAGGCACTTGGCTACGCGCAAATCTTGGAAGCGCTGCGCACTGGCAACGACCCAGACTCCGCACGCGAACCTACGATTTTCGCCACCCGAAGGTTTGCCCGCCGTCAATGGTCGTGGTTTGAACGGGACGCGGTTGTGCAATGGCGAGATTGGGACGACCCCCACCTGGTTGCCCACATCAGCGCCCTTTGGGGGCAGCGTGAAACTGTGCGCACGCCGTAGGCTCTGTCGCGATGACCACCGCTGATTCCTCCTCAGAAGCTGCCTTGCACGCCCCAGGCCACGATGCTGCGTCTGATGCTGCGTCTGATGCTGCGTCTGATGCTGCGCGCACCCCCGGAACACTGGCTTACCTCAAAGGCGATGGCACGGGCAACGACTTCATTGTGGTGCTTGATGTGGCCGATGAGCACGTCATCTCCGCAGCGGCAGTGCAGGCGTGGTGTGATCGAGACCGCGGCGTTGGCGCCGATGGTCTGCTGCGAATCGTCCAACGCGATGACGACACCTTTTTCATGGACTACCGCAACGCGGACGGGTCGCTCGCAGAAATCTGCGGCAACGGCTTGCGAGTGGTGGGGCATGTGTTGCGCGCCAACAATTTGCTCGCACCGGGGGAGCACACACTCGGCACGCGCGGTGGGGATGTGAGAGTCACGATTCCAGCAGATGGAAACATCACGGTGGTCATGGGTCGCGCTCAGGAACTCTCTGAAGCATTGACTGTGCACGTTGCCGGGGTTGAGGCATATGCCGCGCGCGCGGTGCTGATGCCAAATCCACACGCCGTGGCGTGTGTTGCAGATATATCCGCAGTGGGTGATTTGAACGTGAGCCCAACACATGAACCCACCGCAGTCTTGCCAGATGGCGCAAACTACGAATTCGTTGAAGTTGTCAACGCCCACCACATCCGTATGCGCGTCTTTGAACGTGGGGTCGGCGAAACAAAGTCATGTGGTTCGGGGGCTTGTGCGGCTGCGCTGGTCGCTGCTCGTAATGCAAATTTGACTCAGCCGTGGCAAATCCGTGTTGACGTCCCGGGTGGAACGTTGCATGTCGCGGCTGATGCGGAAGGCGTCTTGTCACTCACCGGTCCGGCTCAAGTCACATCCTCCGGTGTGCTTGAAAATGAAGCAGGTTCTTCTCGGAACACAGATGACATTGCCTGATTTAGAAGACTCCGACGCCTTGGATGTCACCACTGGCGAGTTTGAGCGCGATGAACGTGCTGCTTTGCGCCGTGTTGCAGGTTTCAGTACAGAGCTGCAGGACATCAGTGATGCCGAATACCGCCAAGTCCGTCTCGAACGAGTGGTGCTTGTGGGCGTGTGGACTCAGGGGTCCCTTGCTGCCGCTGAGCACTCTCTGGCTGAACTTGCATCCCTTGCCGCGACCGCAGGCTCGGTGGTTCTTGAAGGTGTGATTCAACGCCGTGAGCGTCCCGACCCTGCAACCTACATCGGTTCAGGAAAAGTTGTGGAACTACGCGACATTGTTCGCGCAAACGGCGCCGACACGATTGTCTGCGATGGAGAACTGTCTCCGGGGCAACTTCAAAAACTTGAACGCCTCACTCAAGTCAAAGTCGTTGACCGCACTTGGTTAATTCTTGACATTTTCGCGCAGCATGCGCGAAGTAAAGAAGGTAAGGCTCAAGTCTCGCTTGCGCAGATGCAATACATGTTGCCGCGACTTCGTGGGTGGGGTGAAGCCATGAGCCGTCAGGCTGGTGGCATTGGAACTCGTGGTCCTGGGGAAACCAAAATTGAAACTGACCGCCGGCGCATCAATAACCAAATGGCGCGGTTACGCAGACAACTTGCTGACATGGAACGAGTGCGCCAAACAAAACGCCATCGCCGCTTTGAGGCACATGTGCCACGGGTTGCAATTGCCGGCTACACCAACGCCGGCAAGTCTTCGCTAATGAACCGGCTGACCGGCGCTGGCGTGCTAGTTGAAGATGCGCTCTTCGCAACACTTGACCCCACCACCCGGCGCGCTGAAACCACCAGCGGCCGCGGATTTGTTGTGAGTGACACCGTTGGTTTTGTCCGCCACCTGCCACATCAGCTCATCGAAGCGTTTCGCTCAACCCTAGAAGAAGTGACAACTGCAGACCTCGTGCTGCACGTGGTTGATGCCAGCGATTCCGAGCCAGAAGAGCAGATCTCCGCAGTTCGTGAGGTACTTGCTGAAGTTGGGGCACATGACCTACCCGAGTTAATCGTGTTGAACAAAGCAGATGCTGCCGACCCACTCGTGCTTGCACGCGTGATGCGCACAGAACCCACCGCAGTAGTGGTCTCAGCCGCCACTGGAATTGGCCTACCACTGCTGATTGAACGCATTGATGAATCGCTGCCACGGCCACATGTGCAGGTCGATGTAGTGATTCCTTACCAACAAGGTTCGTATGTTTCACTTCTGCATGAACGTGGTGAAGTGCTTCAGAAAGAGCACACTGCGCACGGCACTCACATTATTGCGAAAGTGCCGCAGTGGTTGCAGTCGCAGGTGGAGCCATTCGCGACTGGTGGGACAGCACCCGGGGATGATGATGTTGATGTGAACGCCGAGTTCGAGGCACAGTCATGACAGTCAATGGCGAAACGGAGATTATTGAAGCGCTCGCAGCAGCCGTCGCCGGAGTGGGTGGACACAGTCGTCCGGGTCAACAACAGATGGCCCAGGCAGTTGCTGATGCCCTTGAATCTGGCGGCGCGCTGCTAGTGCAGGCGGGCACGGGCACGGGTAAGTCGCTGGCATATCTGGTGCCAGCAGCCCTTCATGCCACGCGTGACAACGC
>RGCY01000075.1 GCA_009918865.1 Actinomycetota bacterium | reverse complement strand
GCGTCACCTATGGTTTTGACGACATCGCCATCGCACCCCAGCGGCGCACCCGAGACCCCGAGCAGGTGAGCACCGCGTGGCGGATTGATGCCTACGCGTTTGAAACCCCGATTCTTGCTGCACCGATGGATTCCATCGTCTCGCCGAGCACCGCCGCTGAGATCAATCGACTCGGCGCGCTTGCTGTTCTCAATCTTGAAGGATTGTGGACTCGTTACGAGGACCCACAACCAGTGTTCGAAGCAATTGCCAAACTACCTGCCGCAGATGCCACGGCCGCACTGCAAAAGGCATACGCCGAACCAATTCAGCCCGAGTTGATTCGCAAACGTGTTGCTGAGTTGCGCGCCGGTGGCGGAGTAGTTGCCGCAGCGCTTTCTCCGCAGCGCACAGCGGAGTTCGCCAAAGTGGTTGTGGAATCTGGCGTGGATATTTTCGTCATCCGCGGCACCACAGTGAGCGCCGAGCATGTCGGCATTGAAGAAACTGCGCTGAATCTGAAGAAGTTCATCTATGAACTTGACGTGCCAGTCATCGTGGGTGGTTGTGCGACCTATCAGTCAGCACTACACCTCATGCGCACAGGCGCGGCTGGTGTGCTCGTTGGTTTCGGTGGCGGCGCTGCTCACACAACTCGCGATGTATTGGGAGTGCGGGTGCCGATGGCAAGCGCTGTTGCAGATGTGGCAGCAGCGCGACGCGACTACCTCGACGAATCCGGCGGTCGGTATGTGCATGTCATCGCCGACGGCGGTATGGGCCGAAGCGGTGACATTGTGAAGGCAATTGCCTGCGGTGCAGATGCGGTGATGGTGGGCTCACCGTTGGCTCGTGCCACCCAAGCCCCTGGTGCCGGTTGGCATTGGGGGATGGAAGCCGTGCACCCGGAGCTCCCACGCGGAGAACGCGTTCACTTCGGAACCATCGGTTCCCTTGAGCAGATTTTGCGCGGTCCCTCGCACATGGCAGACGGCACAATGAACCTCATCGGAGCATTGAAGCGAGCCATGGCCACGGCCGGGTACACCGAACTCAAGGAGTTCCAGCGCGTGGAAGTGGTCGTCAACCCACAATCGTGAGGCGTGACCTATCCGCGTCGCGATGGTTTCACAGTGACCTATCAGCCATCAATGTCGACTCTGGCCGAGTCGACATTGCATCCAGACGCTCGACCTACGAGCGTCGCGCTGGCTTCACGGTGAAGTTTCGGGACCCGATATCGAATCCGTCAGACTCCGAACCTGACCGCATCGTGAGCATGTAGTCACCCGGTGGTGGTGCATCAAAGGTGCAGGTTGCACGACCCGAAGCACTCGCTTCAGCAGTGCACACCACATCACCTGAATAGTTCTCGCCGACGATGTTGGCGTAGACAGTTGAACCCGGTTGCATTGATGTCACGCGGGCGACAACGCTTGACCCCTGTTTCCACGAAGCCTTGAGTGAGAACTTAGGAATGTACAAGGTTGCGCGTGCAGCCACCCGCTCTTTGCGGCCGGAGTCGTTGATGCGCGATGCCCGAGCAGTGATTTTCATCTTGCCAGCAACCACACTCGGATTCGATTCCTCGGCGAGGTAGTAGAAATAGCCATCGCCGTTTTCGCCAGGAGTCACTTCGAATGATTCATTGCCCACTTTCACGGTGACGACCTCATAACCCTGAGCGCCCAACACCCAGATTTTTGCGTTGGCGTTACGGGCGACATTGCCTTGCGGTACGCAGATTTGGAACCTGTCGTCATGGGGCACCACTTCATCGGTGTAAGCAGGGTCCGAGCTCTCGCCGAAGGAGTTAAAGGCGAAGACATGGAACGAGTATTCGCGCAGGTTTTCAAGACCTGTGATGGTGCAGGATCTTCCATCAGCATCCGTTTCACAGAGAACATCGGAGTCTGCCAGCGCTGACCTGTCCCATGCGCGCACGTGGTAGCCCTCAACTGGCGCCCCACCGTCGTAGGCAACGGATGTGTCCCAGGTGACAGTGACGCTGCCATCACCAACCTCACTGACTCGCGCCGTGCCATTGATGATGGGACCCATTCCCTTGAGAGAGAGCGTTGCTGACCGAGTGGATGTCACATCGAAGTAGCCATCGCTATCCATCGTGGGTGATCCAAGATCAATCACTGAGGCGTCAAGAGGTCCTTCTGCATCGGGCAGATAGACATACAACCAACAGGTGTATGTGCCGCTGGTTACTGGCACTTTCGCCGGCAAGGTCGACATGTCAATCGACTCATCTACAACTTGATTATCGTCGGCATCGTTGCACATGACTTTCGCACCACTATCGAATCCAGCAGCGAATAGTGCACTTGCATCGAAGTCCACCGTGATGAAAAGTTGAGGTGTCAATGTCACATCGCGCACCACATCAGGTTCTGTCAATGATGTGAACAGTGCAGCGTCGTCGTTGGGGCCCCGGTCGCCGTAGCTTTCGTCGACACTGCCAATGGTGGTTCTTTCAATTTCTGAGCCTGTGAAGACAACGCGGTAGGTGCCGGGCTGCGAAATCGGGATGACGTAACTCGCCGTGCCATCACCATTGTCGGTCACAGTGCCAAATGTGGAGAAATCCTGAGCCCATTCGCCGCAGAAATTGTCGAAGCAGTCCGGTTCGCCTGGTTGCCAACGCTCAGCGGCCACGCTGATACTTGCGCCAGACACACCTTCGGGAAGTGTCACCGTGCCGCGGATAACTGGGAATAAGCGCAACTGCATGTCATACCCAGTGCCGCCGTCAGCGCCGATTGTGAAGGTTTGTGGGAAGCAGCCCTTGTCAAAGCCTTGGGTGCGGAAGCACTCAGGCTCTTCTCCATAGAAGCCATACATCGTGTTGCCGAGTGCGAGCAGGACGTACGTGCCGGCTGGCACGGGAATCTTGTAGGAGCCGTCTTCTGCTGCAAACGCAAATCGGAAGAGATTGATGGAATCACCTTGGTCCACTGGTTGACCGTTGGCGTCAAAAGGAATCGCTGCGACCATGAGTCCTTTAGGGATGTCTGTTCCCTGAGGTGGCGTCAAAGTTCCAGAGAGCGTTGGCAGCAAAGCCGGGGCCAAGTCAATGCCAGTTGCGTCGGTCTCATCGACATTGATGTCGGTGGCGGTTTCTAAGGAGTCCCCACCGTAGAAGGTCTCGTGAATCCAGTAGCCAGAAACGCTCACGCGGTAAGTGCCGCTGAGCTTCACTGGCACGCGATACGCGACTGATACGGCAAGTGCGCTGGCCGGGATGTCCACACTGTCCGCCAACAGCCACTTGGAGTATGAGCCTTTGGAAACATGCAAGTACGCGCGCACAGTGATCGGCGACCACTCGTAGTCGCCCGGTAGCGGCGGTTGAAGAGCCTGCTCCGACAGCGAGATGGTTCCGGTGATTGATGGCTTAGCGAGCACATCAATGTCCAACCCGGAAATGTCGGCGTCGGTGGTTGTGATGTCTGCGCCTGTTGAGACGTCCACGCTTTCCCGCGTGGGGGTGCGGCCGTATGCATTGTCATAAATGACCGCACCTTGTGCCAATAAACGCACAGTGGTGTTTGCCTGGGCATAGAGTGAATACGCGCCGGTGCTTGGGTCAACATCACCTGAGTTCTGCAGCATCCAGGATTCACCGCACTGCTCATTGCCATTCTCATCCTCGGAGCACGTGTAACCCTTGGTGAACACGCCGATGCTTGCGCCGGTGAGCGAGCCAGCCGGAGCGTTCACTGTTCCCGAGAGCAGCACTACGCCTTCGGGACGCTCACTCGTGAGTGTCGGATCTTCCGCCATTGCTGGTGACGTGCTCCCTACAAGACCTGCGATGAGGGCAGATAAGGCAAAGGCAACAAGGGAGCGGCGAGATGTGATGCGCATAGATGTGGTCCCTGAGGTCGACGAGTTTCCTGATGTCTAGGCAACTCACTATGCCCGGCGCGGTTGCGCCATGGGCGAATGCGGTGAGCCTACGCCTAGCGGCAGACGCGAACAAGATTCCACGCGCAGCGGTCTGCCCTGACTCACGCCTTGAGATAAGGCGCATGTCGTCTCATTTCACAAGTTGTAGCGCTGCGCACGGCTTTTCATAGCCAGAACATCCATCTTGGAGCTCATCGCAGTCCCAACAGGGGCAGCGTGCCCCAGCGCGGCCCGGACAACGACCGCGTGGCATGCCGTGGCTGTGCAGTCGACCCTTCCGCGCAGAACGCTTACTTCTCGTCGCGCCAGGACTTCCACAATGCGGCGTAGGGGCCTTGGGCAGCCACCAAATCTTGATGGGTACCAAACTCGCTGACCACGCCATCCTCAACAACCGCAATCACGTCCGCGTCATGGGCGGTCTGAAGGCGGTGCGCGATGGCCACCACCGTGCGCCCTTCAAGTACTGCCGCAAGTGACTGCTCAAGGTGACGGGCGGCGCGTGGGTCAAGCAGCGATGTGGCTTCATCCAGCACCAAGGTGTGTGGGTCAGCCAACACCAACCGTGCGAGTGCAATTTGCTGCGCTTGGGCTGGCCCGACCCGAACCCCACCGCTACCCACTTCAGTGTCGAGTCCATCGGAAAGTGAACGCGCCCAGTCCCCGGCGTCAACCACATCGAGGGCATTCCACATTTGTTCATCTGTGGCATGTCGCTGAGCCAAAAGCAGGTTGTCCCGTAAAGAACCTACAAACACGTGATGCTCTTGCGTCACAATGGCAACGTGCTTTCGGATTGACTCAGTTGGCATGGCACCAATGTCCGCACCGCCGAGTGTGAGTTCACCACCGGTGGCAGCGTGAATTCCGGCGAGCAGTTTTCCGAGAGTTGATTTCCCTGCTCCTGAAGGTCCAACGACTGCCAGACGAGTGCCGGGCTCCACTTCAAGATTCAGGCCCTTCAAAACATCGCGGCCAGTGCGGTAAGCGAAATGAACATCGTCGGCATGAATGTCAAAACCATCCGGGTTTTGGCTTGCGTCCACTTCTTCATCTTCAATTTCGTGAACACCCAAGATGCGCGCAAGCGATGCCTGACCGGCTTGCAATTCGTCAAACCACATCAACATCATGTCCAGCGGTTGCACCAGCATTTGCGCGTACAACGTGGCCGCAGTCAGTTGCGCCAACGACACTGTGCCTTGTGTGTAGAGCCAACCTCCGAACAACAACACGACGGCGAGTGGCACCACATAACCAACTTCAAGTGAGGGGAACCATCTCGTGCGCAGACGCATCGTGTAGGACTCCCACTGCAGCCAGCGTCCGATTGCTGCGTCTGTGCGTTGCACTCGCGCCGCACCCAAACGCAGGGCTTCAATCGTGCGTCCGGCATCCACACTCTCCGCAAGAACTTGGTTCACCGCTGCATACGACGAAGATTCCGCGCGGTATGCCTGCGGTGAGCGTCGGAAGTACCAGCGGCTCGTCAGGATGATTGCCGGCAAGCCAATGCACCAAATCAATGCCAGTAACGGCGATGTGGTCACAAGTGCACCCATCACCAGCACGAATGTGACGAAGCCAATGGAGAGTTCAGGCACGGCATCGCGGACAGTCCACGCAACTTTGTCAATGTCTGTGGTGGTTCGCGTGAGCAATTCGCCGGTGCCGGCAGTTTCCACAACACTCGGTGGCAGCACCACAGAACGCTTGATGAAACGTTCGCGCAGCGACGCAAGAATGGACTCACCAAGCACCGCGGAACGCAGCCGCGTGAGTCGTGTGAATGTTGTTTGCACCACCAGCGCGATGGCAATGAATAACGCGTACCGGTTGATGCCAGAGCCCGTGAGCGCGTTGTCTTTCAAACCCTCCACAAGATGTCCGAGAACCCGCGCTGGCACTAAGCCGGCGATAGCGCCCGTGGCGTGAAAAGCGATGACCGTGAGGAATCCGCGGCGATGTTCGGTGAGCAAGCGTCGCAACTCCCGGCGCACCGTGGAATCGCTGGCGATGGGCATGCGAGCCGCAGATGCGCGCAGGCCGAGATCGCGTGGCACGGGCGTTGTGCCTGATGGCGGCGCCGGGTAGCCGCCAGCGGTGATAGGGGTGTCCCCGTAGGCAGCCACAACGATGTCAGAGCGTGAACGACGTTCGCGCCTGCTTGCCTTCACCGAAGCTTGGCTTGGAATAGAGCCAGAGTCTGAGCGCTCATCGCCATGTGGCTTGTGCGTGGGTGTCGTGGGTGTGCTCATGAAATATCCCGAACGACGACACGGCGGTAATCCATGTTGGTGGAAGCAAGGT
>RGCY01000074.1 GCA_009918865.1 Actinomycetota bacterium | reverse complement strand
AACACCGTGGACGTTGGTTTCAAACACCGCGTGTGCCATCAATCCCGAATTGCGCTACGTGGTGGCACAGCCAACAGATGGTGGGCCAGTGATCATGGCGGCAGACCTCGTCCCTGCCGTTCTCGGTGAATCTGCCCAGATTGTGAGCGAACTTGCCGCCGACGAGATTCTGGGCCTTTCCTATCAACGTCCACTTGACTGGGTGGTGTTCCCCGAGACTGACGCGCCACTTCACACTGTGATTGCTGCAGAGTTCGTGACCGCAGATGAAGGTTCGGGCGTGGTTCACGAAGCACCAGCATTTGGCGCCGAAGACCTCACCTTGTGTCGCGCATATGGACTCCCAGTGGTCAACCCGATTGAAGCCGATGGTCGATTTGCTCAACATCTGCCTGGAGTGGGTGGCCAGTTCTTCAAAGATGCCGATGAAACGGTGCTTGCTGAACTCACCAAACGCGGATTGCTCTTTCGCAGTGAGCGGTTTGAGCACTCTTATCCGCACTGTTGGCGATGCCACACCGCACTCATGTACTACGCCCAACCGTCGTGGTACATCCGCACGACGGCAATCAAGGAAGAACTGCTCCGAGAGAATCAAGCAACGCGTTGGTACCCACGAACAATCCAATGGGGCCGTTACGGCGACTGGCTCCACAACAACGTGGACTGGGCGTTATCTCGAAACCGCTACTGGGGAACTCCCCTGCCGATTTGGCGGTGCCCACAAGATCACTTGACGTGCATCGGCTCCCGTGCTGAATTGGGTGCGCTCGCTGGTAAGGATCTGACACACGCGGACCCACATCGCCCATTCGTTGACGACATCACATTTGCTTGTGGCGAGTGTGGTGAAACCGCGTCGCGTGTGCCGGAGGTAATTGATTGTTGGTACGACTCGGGCGCTATGCCGTTTGCCCAGTTCGGCTACCCACACCAAAACGCAGATGAGTTCGCGGCTTCCTATCCAGCAAACTTCATCGCGGAGGCTATCGACCAAACTCGTGGCTGGTTCTACACATTGATGGCGGTCGGCACGTTGGTGCACGACCAGTCTTCCTACCGCGATGTGCTGTGTTTGGGACATCTCGTTGATGAACAGGGTCGCAAGATGAGTAAGCATCTTGGGAATGTGATTGAACCAATGCCGCTTATGGATGAACATGGCGCAGATGCAGTGCGCTGGTTCATGCTTGCGGCCGGTTCCCCATGGCAAGCGCGCCGCGTGGGGCACGCCGGTATCGCAGAAATCGTCCGACGGGTGTTGTTGACTTATTGGAACACTGTTTCATTCCATGTGCTGTACGCAAACTTGGCGAACTTCGATCAACATGCCCCTGCGCCGACACCGCAAGAACGGCCGGTGCTCGACCGTTGGTTGCTCGCGGAGACGGCCCGCGTGGCGCGTGCAGTGGACGCCGCGCTTGAGGACTACGACACTCAAGGCGCCGGCCGTTTGATGGCAGAGTTCATTGACGACCTTTCAAATTGGTACGTGCGCCGCAGTCGTCGTCGGTTCTGGGAAGGCGATGTCTGTGCCATGGCGACATTGCACACAGCGTTGCGCACTCTCACCGCATTGATGGCACCGTTTGTGCCGTTCGTCACTGAACGCGTGTGGCGCGATTTGTTCGCCACCGATGCATCTGATTCTGTGCACCTACAGTCATGGCCGGTTGCCAACGATGGCAGTGTGATCGACACACTCGATGACGAAACGCTTTTGCACGACATGCAAATGACGCGAACTCTGGTTGAACTTGGTCGAGCCGCGCGTGCCAGCGCCAGCGCCAAGACGCGCCAACCATTGGCGTGTGCACTAGTCACAGCGGATGGCTTTAACCAACTCAATCCCGAGTTGGTGGCTGAGTTGGCAGATGAGTTGAACGTGCAGCAGGTCTTGGACGGACGCAGCACCGGCGACCTCACTGACGTTCAGGTGCGCGCAAACTTCCGCAGTCTCGGTGCCCGGTTTGCCCAGCGCACCCCGCTCGTTGCCGGCGTCATCAACGCGCTCAGTGAGGCTGCAGCAGCCGATGTGGTTGCCAGTCTGCGAGCAACCGGCACGGCGCACATTACGGTCGAAGGCAAAGTCGAGGAGATTTTTAATGACGATGTCACAGTGACCGAGACTGCGCGCAGTGGTTGGGCCGTGGCAGCGGACCATGGCATCAGCATCGCACTTGACACAAATCTCACGGATGACTTACGCGCCCTTGGGGCCGCGCGAGATGTGGTCCGAGCACTACAAGAAGCGAGGAAGAACGCAGGTTTCGGAGTCAGTGATCGGATTAGCGTCACCATTCATGCCTCGGATGCGATCGTGGCGCGCGCCTTGGCTGAACACGGTTCAGCCATTGCTGCTGATGTGCTCGCAGTGCAATGGGAGGTCAGCGAGGTTCCGGTGACTGACGCCCATCTCGCTGACGAGGAGTTGACCCTTAGCGCTCAACTGCAGGTCATCAGTGAGGCGAACTCGTAAATCAATGCGTTCACAGTTCGTCTAGGTGGCTTGCAATGAAATCTTTGAGACGATTGCGATATTCGCGCTCAATTTGTTGAAGTTCGGCAATGCGCGCATTGAGTGCTTCAACCTGATGGCGCAAACCTTCAATTTGCGCCTTCGCCTGCTGCTCGGCCGCATGAACATGACTGTCGGCCGTCTGTTGAGCAAGTTCCAGAATTCGGGCCGCTGCAGCCGAAGGAGTCGCGTCAACCTGTTGCTGAATCTGGCTTCGCAATTCATCCAGCGCCACGGCAACTTGCTCGAGAAAGACATCCACTTCGGCCATTGAATAGCCTTCACGGAATCCTCGCACTGTCGTGAATTTGCGCGTGCGAACCGCCTCACCACTGAGCATCCAAGCCTCCTAGACCAAAGTCCAGATGAGCCGCTGGACAATCTGCAATCCGATCAAGAGCACCAAGAAACCGAGGTCGAGCATCACTGGTCCGAGTCGTAACGGTGGGAGCAATCGACGCACAAGTTTCACCGGCGGATCAGTGACGGTGTACACCAGTTCCGCCACAACTAACATGAATCCGCGCGGCCGCCAGGTGGCTGACACTGTTTGCACTGCATCAAGAATCACGCGACCAATGAGCATCCAAATAAAGATGCTGATGGCAAGCGAGATGATAGGTACGACCAAAGCCATGACCGCACTGTACAGACCGCGTCGGAATCAGGATTGGTTGAAGAACCCATCCGTGCGTGCTTGTGCTCGGGCCACCGCTCCAACATCAACGTTTGCCGGTGACAGCAAGAACACTTTGTTCGTGATGCGCTCAATACTTCCGTGTAGACCAAAGACCAATCCAGCCGCGAAATCCACCAGGCGCTTGGCATCAGAATCATCCATGCCAGTCACATTCATGATGACGGGTACGCCATTACGGAACTCTTCGCCTACGCGACGCGCATGGTTGTAGCTCGTCGGCGTCAGCGTCACAATTCGAGACAGTTCAGTTTGCACTGGCGTGGGGATACCCACTCGCGCAGATGGGGTTGGAGTCACCGGAGTCGCCACAGGCGTTGACTGCTCGGTGGCCCACGGCGTTGCTGGAGTTGGCGCAACGTCGTCCGCGTAACCCGAATCCAGTTCGTCATCGGCTCGGGCGGTGGAACCCTCAACCAAGCCGAGATAGGTGGCCATCCGCTTGAACACTGCCATCGGACCACTCCTTCACTGTGTTGAGCGTGGCGTTGTCACGAATCAACACCGCCACGCTTTGCGCATTCAGCGCTTCTAGCGTGCGCCTGCCGGGACGGACAAGCATTGGCACGCTACCGCGCCACCATGCGAGAACCAAGGATTGCCGTGCCTATGCGTAGGTGTGTCGCACCGGCGGAAATTGCGGCATCGAAATCACCGCTCATCCCTGCGCTGAACACATCTGCGCCTGGGTGAGTCAGTCGTAAGCGCCTCCATAGTCGTGCAACATCTTCGAACTGCGCACCGGCGGGTTCACCTATCTCAGCCACGGTCATGAGCCCACGCAATGCCAACGCCGGCTGAGCGAGCACCATGTCCACCAAATCATCGAAGTGTTCAGCCGCGACCCCCGCACGTCCGTCCGCTGCTGTCGTGCCATGTGCCCCACCGCGAACCTGAATCAGCACAGGTAGTGGGTGTTGTGCCTGAGCCGCTGCTGCGGCCAGCGCAAGCACGAGTCTGGCCCGGTCAACGGAGTGCACCATGTCTGCCCACTGAGCCACATGCGATGCCTTATTGGTTTGCACCTGTCCGATGGCATGCCAAGTGAGTCCGTGAACCTTTGCAGCGAGCACTTGGTCGCGCTTTGCACGTGCCTCTTGGTCTCGACTTTCTCCCACATCTGTCACCCCAGCGTTGGCGAGGTGAATCACATCGCTGGCTGGAAAACCCTTGGTGACCGCGATGATGGTGACGCCGTCCGGCGAGCGTTCATGACGGCGACAACTCTCCGCCACGTCGTGGCACACCGACTGCCACGCGTGGGCAAGTTCTTCGGCGCGGTCCATGGGCGACAGGTTATGTGCAGACGAGACTCATCGCAGCCAAACGTTCTGGGGCGAACCGCTGCCCTATCGGCGCTGCGACGCGAAAAGCATCCCGATATCAGCGCAGGAATTCGGGGATGTCGAGATCATCGTCTGCGATGACCGTGTGCTGAGTCTCGCTCGCATCGACTGTCTCCACATCAAAGACGACATCACGAGGTGCGCGGCGACCCGAGTCAGATGCCACAACAACATCAGCGGCGTGCTCGGTCGACTCCGGCACTGCGGGTGCTGCAGGAACTGCTGCTGTGGGTGCGGCAGCCTGCGTAGGGATAAAGGTCGCCGCTCTCGCAACCTGGGTTGCGGCCGCAAAGCCCGTCGCAATGACCGTGACACGCACCTCATCCCCGAGCGCATCATCGATGACGGAACCAAAAATGATGTTGGCATCGGGGTGCGCGAGATCCATTCCCATCAGAGCGCTACCTGCACCTTGCATCACGCTACGTACATCTGCGAAGTCGACGTTGATAACGCCCGGTGTGGTGATGAGGCTCGTGATTCCTGAAACTCCGTGGAGCAACACATTGTCAGCCTGGCGAAATGCCTCTTGCTGACTGATGGTGCGATCAGACATTTCAAGCAGTCGATCATTTGGAATCACAATCAATGTGTCGACTTCGTTACGCAGGGCCTCAACCCCTTCGGTGGCCTGCTCCGAGCGGCGACGGCCTTCGAAAGAGAAGGGGCGCGTCACGATGCCGACAGTTAATGCGCCTAACTCCCGTGCGATGCGAGCGACGACTGGAGCGCCACCCGTGCCTGTGCCGCCACCTTCCCCGGCAGTGACAAACACCATGTCAGCACCACGCAACACATCAATGAGTTCCTCTGAATGGTCCTCAGCCGCCTGACGGCCAACTGCCGGATCTGCGCCGGCACCTAAGCCACGAGTGAGGTCCCGACCTATGTCGAGTTTGACATCTGCATCGCTCATGAGCAGGTGCTGCGCGTCAGTATTGATGGCGATGAACTCAACGCCCTTGAGTCCAATCTCAATCATGCGATTGACGGCGTTCACGCCACCGCCGCCGATGCCAACAACTTTGATTACTGCAAGGTAGTTCTGACCTGCCGCCACAGGAGTGTCCTTTCCTCCGGCAACTCCGTCTGATTCGCTAGGAATCTCGACCTCAGGTTGAGGCTCAGAGTTGCTCCTGCTCGTAAGCGGCGGCAGACCGTATTGCACAGACACCCATCCAGACAACACCCAGACACCCGAACACGCCGGATTGGCTCGGTTTGTGAGCGGATTCGACACCACGAACTGAGCCTGTGACGTCAAAGCTCGCGCACGTCAGCGAGGTCCATTCAGAACAACGTCACTTCATCGTGGTAGGCACGTCTGGCGCCGAGACGTCATAGACCCGCGCCGGGTACTTCAGCAATGCATCAAGAACCTGCGCCTTGCGCGGCGATGATTGCGCATCTCCCCAGACAACTCGGGCTCCGCCGCGCAAGGTGAACTCCACACTCGCAGCAGACATGGGATTACGTGCAGACATGTGGGTAATTCGACTGCGGAGTGCACTTGGTAGCCCTGACCACACCTCCATTGCCGCCTTGCCACCAGGAGTCGCTGGACTCACTGCGAGCACTACCCAGCCTTGTGGTGGCTGAGTGCGCTCGGCGACCACCACCGCCTGCGCATCCACAAGTTGCCATATCTG
>RGCY01000073.1 GCA_009918865.1 Actinomycetota bacterium | reverse complement strand
TGACTATGGCACGTGCAAACAGTGCTCGACGTTGCTCACCACCGGACAGGGCATTGACGGGTCGGTCTGCTTTGTCTAGCAACCCCACACGCGACAAAGCACTATGCAGTGCCTGTGCGCGGTGAGCCCGATGCCGCCACTTACTGAGCCGGTTTGCTGGACTCGTGAACGCTGACTCAACAAACTCAGCGACACTGACAGGTACGGCATTGGCTGCTGGGAGCAATTGCGGAACCAGCGAGACGCGCCCTGTTGCGCGGTAGTCCTGTTCTTGAGCACCAAACCAACGGACTTCCCCTGACGATGCGATCAGCCCGAGCACCGCTCGAATGAATGTGGTCTTGCCGGACCCATTTGGTCCGAGTAATGCTGTGCAGGTTCCACTCATGATGTCAACGGAGACGTTGTGCAGCACTCGTGCACCCTCGACCGAGACATTGAGCCCGTGGGTGTGCAGCACATTGGAGTGAGTGACCGTCATGGCTGGCCGCACTTTTGCCCGGCAACCACAACCGCAGCATTTTCTCTCATGGCGCTGGGGTAGTCGGTGCCTAGCGGAGGTGCTTCGAGGGTTTGTAGCAAACGCACAACTGCACCAGTCTCTTTCGCGACTGTGTTCAATGCTTTACTCGTGTGGCCAACTTCTCCGTAGAGGGTTGTGATGTTGTTGGTTTTCACAAACTTAATGATGCGAGCCAATGTTGCTGGGGTGGGTTCGGATTCCGGGTCTGCACCGAGCACACTGACTTGGCGAAAACCGTAACGGCTAGCGAAATAGCCCAAAGATGTGTGAGTTGTGACAAGAAGGCGATTCGCGCAGGACTTTGTTTCACTCTTGATGTCCGCATCAAGGTGCGTCAGGTCTGATGTGAATGCACGAGCACGTGCTTGATAGTTCGCAGCATGTGTGGGATCGACTTTGCTGAAATTTGTGGCAAGTGCAGCCCCAACTTCAACGAGGCGCAACGGATTCAGCCACAGGTGCGGATCATTTGCACGTTTGCCCGAGCCAACTGCTGCGAGCGCATCGACAACCACCGCCGATGATTGACTGACCGCGGCATCGACTGCACCCGCGAGACCTTTCACATAGACGACAACATCGGCCAGTTCAACTGCGCCCACCTGCTTCGCGGTGAGTTCCTGTTCATGGGGTTCTACGCCGGTCGCGGCAAGTGTGGAAACGGTGACGTCCTCGCCGCCGATGCGCTCTGCGGCATAAGCAAGTGGATAAATCGCCGCGACAACCTTCATCGGTCCGTTCAGTGGTTTTGGTCTTGCTGGGGTGTTGCCCGAACCACAACCGGTGAGCATCCAAGCGGCGACGAGCACAGTTACGGCTCTCTTGGCTACCACGCTAAACATGAGAACCATTATCAGTTAGTGAAGTTGGCGTGGCAAGCCCGGGTGTGGGTTGGGCGCGAAACACTGCCCAAACAGTCGGGAGCAGACGGTGTCGTGCCGCCCGACACCAGGCGGTGGCGCGAGTCGCAGCCCATTCCCAGACCACGCACAAGTATCCGGCGCGGTCTGCGACCTACACTTCAAACACCATGAAAGCGCTTCCCCGACGCTTCGCTGTGCGTCCACTCGTCCTTGGAACGGTCCTCGCTGCTTGCGTTGTGGGGGCTTCAGCGCCGGCCTCCGGGCTGGCCACCGTCAGCGTGCCAAGTGCTCCCCAAACTCTCAGCGCTACTCGTGGCAACAACAGCGCAACCGTGAACTGGGACGCACCCGCAGCAGATGGGGGAATGCCCATCACGTCCTACATTGTGGCCGCAACGTCCGGTGATCCAACCGTGTCAGTGCAGGTTGCTGGTACTGCTCGCAGTGCAACGGTGCCAGGGCTTGCCAATGGTGTGACGTATGCCGTGACCGTGACCGCGCGCAACAGCGTCGGCGCATCCGACCCGGCCGGACCAGTAATTGTGCAGCCGTCGCGCACCGCGGCAAAGGCGCCGGCCGCCCCGGTGATTGCACAAGTCATTGCAGGAAGTCAATCGTTGCTCGTTCCCTTTTCACTTGGCGCAGACAACGGCTCAACCATCATCAGCACTGAATGGTCGATTGACGGTGTGACATGGAATTTTGTGGCGACCAGTCCAGTCTCAATTAGTGGGTTGACTAACGGCACTTCCTACACAGTGCGGATGCGTTCACGGAGTCGCTTGGGCCTATCGCCAACAACGTCGAAAACAGGGAAACCTACGCCCGCCAAGAACATCATCGTCTTTTCGCAACCGGCAGGCATGGGCGTGGGCGACCCTGAGCAGACGCTAGACGTTTCCAGCTCTGGTGGTGTCACAGTCATCAAGAGTTCGACTCCGAAGGTGTGCGCTGTCAATGGATACTCACTGACCGCATTAGCAATTGGGTCATGCAAAATCACCGCGACGAACTCCGGTGATGCGTTCTACGCCGCTGCCACCGCAGTCACAAGAACTGTCGCCATCACTGCATTGTCACCGGGCAAGGTTTTGCTGTGGTCAGAAGAGTTCAAAGGTTCAGCTGGTTCATCACCCTCAAGTCTCACCTGGGGTGCGGACACTGGTGACGGCTGCGCTATCGGCAACTGTGGGTGGGGTAACAACGAGCGCGAGTATTACCTGCCAAGCGCAAACACGTTGGATGGCACTGCTGATGGAAACCTCATCATCACAGCACAACGCTCTGGCGCATCGAATTACCGTTGTTACTACGGCAAATGTGACTGGACAAGCGGCAAAGTCACGACATACAACCGTGTCAACTTCACCTACGGCCAACTTGAGGCGCGCATCAAAGTGCCAGCAGGTGGCGGGACTTGGCCAGCGTTCTGGCTGCTTGGCACAAACATCGCGTCCGTGGGCTGGCCGCGCTGTGGAGAGATTGACATCCTTGAAGCCGTGGGCAACTCCCCACAAACATTGTGGGGCACTGCGCACATGGCTGACCGAATCGGCGCTCGGGTTCTCAAAGGTGGCACGACAACGCTCTCGGCTCCACTTTCTGACGCTTACCACGTGTATGCAGTGAACTGGACCCCAACGAGCATCAGTTGGCTGGTGGACGGCAAGGTCTTCCACACCGTGAACAAATCAGATTTCGGATTCACTGTGTGGCCATTTGGTCCGAGTGCGGATGGGACTGCGCCCAAGATGTATGCGATTCTCAACGTCGCACTGGGAGGAGACATGGGTGGCGGCATCTCACCGCTTCTGCAGTCAACATCGATGGCCGTTGATTGGATTCGGTATTACTCAATGAATGGAATCGGCACAGTCAACAAAGGTTTGTGATTCACTCTTAAGGTTTGCGACATGGCACGGCTCACTCGCAACCACATGGAACAGCACTGCGCAGAAGTCGTTCGTGCAGATCGGGCGTTCCGTGGAATCGTGAGAGCTGCCGACTTGTGCCCTATCGGACGCGTGCGTCCAAAGACTTCACACTTTGAATCACTCGTGCGCGCCGTAACTGCTCAACAGGTCTCGACGGCTGCTGCGCGGTCAATTTACGCGCGAGTGCTAGACGCCTGCGATGGTGAAGTCACCCCCACCTCCGTGGCTAGATGCAGAGTCGACGAACTTCGCGCCGCCGGTCTCAGCGCTGCAAAAACTCGAACAGTCACTGCACTTGCCGCCGCTGCCACCACGGGAAGTATTGAGTTCTCCGCGCTTGCACGCAAAACCGACGAGGCAGTCATTAGTGAACTGACTGTCATTCCTGGCATTGGCCGTTGGACCGCGGAGATGTTCCTGATGTTTCAACTCGGTCGACTCGATGTTTGGCCAGTCGGCGATTTGGGCGTTCGCAGAGGCTGGGACAACATGCACGCGGGCCAACCCCCGGTGACGCCAGCACGGCTTCACGAACTTGGTGAACCCTTTTCGGGTCGACGCAGCGTGGCAGCGTGGTACTGCTGGCGCGCGGCGTGAGGGGCCCTGCAAAACAGTTGTGGGACTTCTCACTTTGATGTGCCACTCGGCGAATAATGGTTCCGTTTCATGACACTTTCTGAATGACTACGCCTGTGACGGAATCCGCGATGACACCTCCTGCTTGGGGACTGAACACCACTGCTGTGCACGCTGGGCGCGCAGATCTCACAGACCTTGGCGTGCATGCACTCCCCATCGATTTTTCGACCACAAATCCCTTGCCAAGTGTCGCTGGCGGTGGTGACGCTTACGAAAACCTGGCGACTGGTGGTCGTCCGAACGGCACGCACGGAACACATGTTTATCGGCGATTGTGGAATCCCACAGTTGGTCGATTCGAAGATGCGGTTGCCAGTTTTGAGCCAATGACTGCACATGGCGATGCGACGCAAGCCGTTGCGTTTGCAACTGGCATGGCCGCAATCACGGCCGTAGTGCTTAGCCGCGTAAAAACAGGTAAGCCACACGTTGTGGGAATCCGCCCGTTATATGGCGGCACCGACCATTTACTCGAGCACGGTCTGTTGGGTACAAACATCACTTACACCGATGTGCATGGGCTGAGCGCGGCAATCACTAACGACACCGGTCTGATCGTGCTCGAGTCACCGGGTAACCCAACGTTGGAGTTAATCGATATTCGGGAAGTGGCACGCATCGCTGGCGATGTGCCCGTCATGGTGGACAACACTTTTGCTTCGTCGATTCTGCAACACCCCCTTGAACTCGGTGCCACCTTCAGCATGCACAGCGCAACGAAGTACATCGGTGGTCACGGCGACGCAATGGGTGGCGTTGTCATCACATCTGCTGAACATGCTGGTGAACTTCGCGCTGTGCGCGCCATCACCGGTGGTTTACTCGATCCGATGTCGGCATTCCTCCTGCATCGCGGACTGCCCACAATGCCCATCCGCGTTAAGCATCAGCAGGAACATGCGCTAGCACTTGCAACATGGCTCACTGCGCGCACCGAAATTGCCCGTGTGCACTATCCGGGATTACCTGCATGCGACCCACACGGCCTTGTGGGTGCAGGGCGGCAAATGCTGGGTGGCGGTGCCATGGTTTCCATTGACATGGCTGGGGGCTTTGATGCCGCACAACGATTGTGCGCTCGACTGCAGCTTGTGCTGCATGCAGTCTCACTCGGCGGAGTTGACACTCTCATCCAACACCCGGCGGCACTCACACATCGGCCGGTTGCCGCAGCGGCCAAACCCGGCCAAGGCGTGCTGCGGATTTCAGTTGGACTTGAAGACGCCGAAGACATCATTGCGGATTTCGCGCAGGCTCTGGAGTAGCCCACTTCCCAATCGGTCACTGCTCTGGCACTCACCGAGTTGACACCTGTTGCTCAAATCCCCACTCAAGGCATGATTCACCCGTGCGACGACTCTTTCTCACTCGGTTCAAAGCAAACACCAGTGCCGCGATTTTCGGAGCAGTGATGATGGCAACAATCCCCACCACAACCGTTCCAGCCCAATCTGCGCCGGCGCAGGGCACAGTTGTTGGCAACCTCACTCTCGCGTCACTGTCAATGCCGCAATACTCCGATGGTCGCACACGCACGATTCGAATTTGGACGCCTGCAAACTACGACGCAGCAAACACCAACTTTCGATATCCCGTCTTCTACATGCACGACGGACAAAACCTGTTCGATGCTTCAACTTCCTACGCCGGCGAATGGGAAGTGGATGAAAGCATCTCCAACCTTGTGGGCAATGGGTACCGCGGCGTCATAGTCGTCGGAATTGATAACAGTGCTGACCGGCTCAATGAACTATCGCCGCCATGGCCGCGCAATCCAGGCACTCCCATTTCGGCGCCAAGTGGGGATAAGTACGCATCATTCATCGTGAACACAGTCAAGCCTTATGTCGATGCTCGTTTCAACACTTTGCCAGGTCGCGATACAACGGGCGTTGGTGGATCGTCGATGGGCGGAATCATCTCGTTCTACATAGGCCTGACGTATCCAAAAGTCTTCGGCAAAGTTTTGGCTTTCTCCCCATCGTTTCCTCTTTATGTGAAGAAGGACTATCTCGCCACAATCGCTGCAACCAACTTCAGCGCACCTGATGCTGCGCCACGTCTGTATTTCTATTCCGGTGGTGGTGGATATGGCGCAATGTCGGAAAACGGAATCGCGAAATCGCTACCAGCAGTTGTGTCGGCACTGAAGAAGGCCGGTTATCCAACTAGTGCAGTGAAGTCACGCGTGTGGGATATCGCCCAACATAACGAAGGCTTCTGGGCCTCCGAGTTCCCGACTGCTTTCGAGTGGCTGTTTCTCGCGGCTGCGGATAAAGCC
>RGCY01000072.1 GCA_009918865.1 Actinomycetota bacterium | reverse complement strand
GTCTTGCTGATCTAGGACTTGCCTGAGCACATCACGCTTTGCGAGAACGCCGCTCCTTGAGGTAGGTGTGCACAACGGGCACGAACGACACCACGACAATCGCCAACACGATGAGTTCGAGGTGCTCGCGCACAAATGCGATGCTCCCAAGCCCGTAACCCATGCCCGTCATTGAAGCGGTCCACAGCACACCGCCCACCACACTCCAGGTGATGAACTCACGACGACGCATGCCAGCGACTCCGGCAACGGCAGTGATGAATGTGCGAACAATCGGTGTGAAGCGCGCCATCACGATTGACATGCGTCCATGACGGGCAAGGAATGAGTTCGTCTCCTCAACATAGCGGCGTTTGAATAAGCGGCTATCAGGTCGCTGAAGCAGTCGTGCCCCAACCACTTCGCCGATGCGGTAGCCGGTGATATTGCCGAGAATCGCGCACGCTGCAAGTGCCAGCATGCTGAGCCACAGTGGTGTCTTGATGACTCCTGTGGAGATGAGGATGCCGACGGTGAATAGCAGTGAGTCACCTGGAAGGAAGAATCCGACGAAAAGGCCGCACTCAACGAACACAATGATGCATGCCAATGTCAGTGCGGCAGGACCGGCCGAATCCAGAAGCGACTGTGGGTTCAGAAAATCAAGCGCACTATTCGGGCTGAGTAGCGAGGGCAGCATCATGCCGTCAGGCTACAAGTGGCCACACTTAGACCTTGACAACGTAGCGCGAACAACGCCGAAAGAACACACTGCAGCAGGTATTGGCCACGGTTCTAGGTGGGATTACCCGATTTGTTGCGACGATCTGCGAGCCACCAGCGAACTGCAGTGATGGTTGAACCGACGATGAAAACGGCTGCGATTCCGTAGGCAATGTAACGAACAATTTCGTTTCGGCCCGACCAGTGGCCGAGCAACGTGATGCCGATTCCCCAACACACTGCACCAGTGATATTCGCGCTGAGGAAGCGGTAGTAGTTCATTCGCCCGACGCCAGCAACGAATGGAATAAAGGTGCGCACCCATGGGATATAGCGCGCGATCACCACGGCGAACCATCCGTAGCGTTCGTAGAATCGTTCGGTTCGGAGCAACGCGCCGCGCATGCGCGTAGATGTTCGTGACTCCAGCCACGGTCTTCCGAGTTTGCGACCGGTCACATAACCAACTTGGTCACCAACGAACGCGCAAATGAAAATCCCAGTTGCAAGCACCCAAACATTCACACCGCGGCTCGGGTCAGAACTCATGATTCCGGCCGCGAAAAGCACTGAGTCGCCAGGAAGAAAGAAGCCGAGCAGCAAACCACTTTCAACAAACACCAAAGCAAAGCAGAATGCATACACGGCCAGAGCCGACCAGTTGGTCACCTGCGGCTCAAGCAGCGAAGCAGGCAGCAGTGGTAGGGAATGCACAGCAGGAGCCTAGGGTGTGAACGTGCTGCAGTCTTTGCGTGAGTTGTGGGGTCACCGAAATTTCCGCAAGTTTCTTGCTGCGCGCATTATTTCTAATCTTGGAAATGGCATGGCGCCAACTGCACTCGCCTTTGGAATTTTGGAACTGCAGGGTGCCACTGCGAAGTCTTTGAGCTTGGTGCTCGCTGTGCAGTCCTTCATGCTGGTGGTGATGTTGCCCTTTGGCGGAGTGTGGGCAGACAGAATTGGTCGTGCGCGCGCGGTGGCTGGCTCGGATGTGGTGCTTGGTGCACTACTCATGGTGCAGGCCAGCCTGTTCATCACGGGCACTGCCACAGTAGTGATGCTGGTTCCGTTTGCCGCGATCTTCGGAGTTCTCCACGCAATTTGGTATCCCGCGTTTCCAACATTGACCCCCACGGTCGTCCCAGAAGGGCAATTGCAGTCTGCTAACTCTGTCGTCAGCGCTGGGTCTAATGGCGCGTACATCTCTGGTGCCGCTGTTGCAGGTGTCTTGGTGGCCGGATTTGGCGCTGGCTGGGCGATGGCTTTTGATGCGCTGACATTTCTTGTGGCGGGACTGCTGGTGTGGTCGCTTCGAACACTCACCCCACGCACCAGAACTGGTAACTCCACACTCACTGACTTGAAAACCGGCTGGGGGGAGTTTCGCGCAAACCGCTGGGTCTTCATCATCGTTGTTGCGTTTGCTTTCATCATCATGGGATTTCAGGGAGCCAATGGTGTGCTCGGCCCGGTGTTGATGAAGCAAGAGTTCGATGGCGCTAAGAGTTGGGCCTTCATCGCAACCATCGAATCAATTGGTTTTCTTGCCGGTTCGTTAGTGGCGTTTCGAATTCGCCCACGCTTTCCTATGCGCATCGCCATGCTTGCCATGCTTGCGATGCCGCTGTTTGTCTTCACCATGGCCATTCCCGCACCGCTGGCGTTGATTGCGACTGCGGCGTTTGCCTGCGGGATGGGAATGGACACATTTCAAGTGTTGTGGATCACTGCGCTGCAGAAACATGTGCCGAGTGACGCGCTCTCACGAGTCAACTCCTATGACGCATTCGGGTCCATGGTTTTCGGGCCTCTGGGCACTGCATTGGCTGGTCCGGTGTCATTGGCCTTTGGCCTGCAATCAGCCTTCTTGGTTGCGGCAGCGCTGATTGTTGCGGCCGTCGCTTGGGGACTCCTGCATCCTTCAGTGTGGCGCCTGTCTGACAGAATGTGATGCGCGCCACAACGTCCACAGACACCGTTTCTTGAGCTCGGGAGTGACCCATGCCCATTGCAAGTCCTGAGGTTTACGGCGAGATGCTTGACCGCGCGAAAGCCGGAGCATTTGCCTACCCCGCAATCAACTGCACATCCTCGCAAACGATTGTTGCTGCCATTCGTGGCTTCGCTGAAGCCGAGAGTGACGGAATCGTGCAGGTCTCATGGGGTGGCGCTGAGTTCGCTTCGGGTCAGAGGCTGAAAGACATGGTCACCGGCGCGGTGGCGCTCGCAGAGTTTGCGCATGTGGTGGCCGCTAAGTACGACGTGAACATTGCATTGCACACAGACCACTGCCCAGTTGAGAAGCTTGACGGCTTCATGCGTCCGCTGCTCGAGGTGTCGGCGGAGCGTGTTGCGCTCGGTCGTGACCCCCTGTTCCAATCTCACATGTGGGACGGCTCGGCAGTGTCAATGCCAGAGAACATGACCATCGCGGAAGAGATGCTCGACAAGTGCGCCGCTGCTCGCATCATTCTTGAGATTGAGATTGGTGTTGTTGGTGGCGAAGAAGATGGCATCGAGGCCAAGCACGACGCCAAGTTGTACTCGACCCCAGAAGATGCACTGCTAGTTGCAGAGCGTTTAGGTCTTGGAGAGCGCGGTCGTTACATGGTCGCAGCCACATTTGGAAATGTGCACGGTGTCTACAAGCCTGGCAACGTGGTCTTGCAACCAGCAATTCTCAAGACACTGCAGGATGCAGTGGGTTCAAAGTACGGCAAAGACAAACCGTTTGATTTGGTGTTCCACGGCGGTTCAGGTTCATTGCTGAGCGAGATTCGCGAAGCTCTGGATTATGGAACTGTGAAGATGAACATCGACACCGACACTCAATATGCGTTCACGCGTCCGATTGTTGATCACATGTTCAAGAACTATGACGGTGTCTTGAAGATTGACGGCGAAGTGGGGAACAAGAAGCAGTACGACCCACGGTCCTATGGCAAGAGCGCTGAAGCGGGAATGGCTGCACGTGTGGTGCAGGCGTGTGAAGACCTGCGCTCAACAGGCACGAAGATTCGCTGAGTCTTCTTGTAACCTGAATGTGGGCGGCATGCAGATTGCATGCCGCCCACATTCACGTCAAAGGTTGTTCTACCGCTTAGCCGGGTTTCCCGAGCGACGGCTGCGGCCAGCAGTCTCTGCTTCTGCGGTCATCACCCTGCGACGGTAGAGCAGAATCAGGACGATTGCCGCAGTTGCACCACCAAAGCAGAGCAGCGCAAACTTCAGCAGGCTCGCTTGATCCGCTGCGGCGTTCTTGCGAATGTGGACTGGTTTGGTGAAGTCAGCTTTCTCTAGCGCGTCCGTCACCTTTGTGACTGCACTACTGCCGTCAGTTGTGAGCGCGGAGACAAAGACCCTTGGCAAGTGCTTGTCATTAATCGGAACCAGTTCCTTCGTGAAGTCGGCCTTCGGTAGGAACTCGTAAACGTTAAAGATGGCGTCGTTCGGCTTCGCCATGAGCAAAGCTGCTGCTGACGCCTTGCCACTACACGCGGCGTCGCCGCCTGCCTTCTCTGCAGCAGCTAGGGCGGCAACTAGTTTCTGTGCCAAGTTGCCTGCCGTTGCTTTGTATGCCTTCACTGCTGCAGCTGAGACAGCGGGAGAAGCCAAGTTGTCGCCGGAAACAACAAAGGTCGCTTGTGCATCGACGGCTGTTGGCGTTGTGCTGCTGCCACCATTCTTGGCAAGAACGGCTGTTCCCTTCTTTATCTTGGCCATCGCGAAACTGTGGGTGCCGTTGCCTGAAACTGGGACTTCTTCGAGGTAGTTACCTGGCACAGTTGAGGTGCGAAGGCCGTAAAGAAAAGCGGCGTGAGAGTCCTTGTTCTCCGTGGTGTTTGCAACGGCTGCGCCGACCGCAGGCACAAGCACAGGCTTGTGCGCGATTTCATTCTTATCGCAACCAGCAATTGCAACGCCAACGTCATATCCGCGGTCGCTCACAGCAACGATGGAGTAGTCCGCAAACGCTGGAGCACAACTCAGAGCCGAAACCACGGCGACGGCAGTTGTGACAGCCCAGCGGCGGCGAGGAAGTTTCAACGTACGCATGCGCGAAGGGTACTGTCCGACGAATGTCTCGCAAATCTGCGCTTCCGAGGGACGCATGGCTAGCAGCTACTGCCCGTGGCGCATCGCTCTTGGGTGATGAGGTTGCTTATGTCGCCCTGGCATGGCGACTCAAAGGGCACGGCCCGAGCGCCGTCATGGCCCTGACCTTGGCGCTGATGGTCCCGCAGGTTGTGGCAGCCCCATGGGCCGGGCTCATTGCCGACCGCGTTTCGGCTAAACGGATTGTGACGACTGTGACGTTGGTGCAGGCGTTGATATGCCTGGCACTGGTGAACACATCGCTCGTGTTGTCCGTGGTTGGCGTCGCATTACTTTCGCTCGGTAGTGCGGTTGTGAATCCAGCCATGGGAGCACTCGCCCCACGGCTGGTTGAGCGAGAACTACTTCCACGGCTCATGGGCCTAGCCGGAACCTTCACATCGCTCGGAGCCATTCTTGGTCCAGCCATTGGCGGCACGCTCGTCGCGATTTCAGGTACCCGTACGCCACTCGTCCTTGACGCCCTGAGTTTTGCTGCCTACGCCATTTTGATTCGTTCTTTGCGAACAGATCGAATCCCAGAACCCAAGGCACCTGAGCAGCGCACGAAACGTGAGTGGGCAGCAGGCTGGAGAGTACTTCGCAGCGACTCCATTCTTTCCACGTTGCAAGCAGTTCTCATTTGTTCGGTGCTGGGAATCGGAGCGTTGAATGTTGCGGAAGTCTTCTTCATCACAAAGACGCTGCAGGGAAACTCCTTTGTGTACGGCATCTTGGGTCTGATGTTCGGTGGCGGAAATCTCATCGGTGCGGTGTTGTTCCCACGACTGAAGGTTGCTGTGCAGCAACGACCCATGGCAGCCATGTGTAGCGCGTGGTTACTTGCATTTGGCATTCTCACCTTGGGGATGAGTCGCTCCGTTTGGTTGGCTGCGCTTGCATGCTTGATTGTGGGTGTCGGCAACGGCACGATCAACATGCTTTTCGGAATCTTGATGGCTGACCGCGTGCCAGATGAGGTGCGCGGTCGCTTCGGCGCGGTCTTTGGTAGCGCCATCACCACATCAAGCATCACATCGATGTTGCTTGCTGGATTCTTCCTACACAAATACGCGCCGGAAACTGTCATCACCGCTGGCGGCTGTCTGGCAGTGGCTGCGTGTTCCATCGGGCTGCCGGTGCTTGCGAGAGCAGTGCGCCGGGAAGCGCGCCAGCAGATGCACGACTCGCAGGCGCGTACAACAATCGGCACATGACCGTCAATCAGGACTTACTCAACCCCGTTCCACCAACACTGCTTCCACATGATGAAGCCGTGGGTCTGCTGAATCAAGGGATGGCGCCAGTCGAAGTAGCTGCAGTGCATCCCACGTCGAGTGCTGCATGGGCAGTGCTTGCAGAGCGGGCATTGGCCGACGGGCGCACCATTGAGGGCTACGCCTACGCTCGCGTGGGCTATCACCGCGGTCTCGATCTACTGCGTCGCAACGGTTGGCGTGGTCATGGTCCGGTGCCGTGGGAGCATGAACCAAACCAAGGTTG
>RGCY01000071.1 GCA_009918865.1 Actinomycetota bacterium | reverse complement strand
AGGCCGGCAAGTGCGGTTCATGTAGTGCTGAAGTTAATGGTCTGCCGCGGCTCATGTGCATGACTCGCATGAGCACTTTCGCGCAAGACGAAGTTGTGACAGTCACGCCGCTTCGCACGTTCCCTGTGATTCGTGACTTGGTCACCAACGTGTCGTTCAACTACATCAAAGCGCGGGAAATCCCAGCATTCGCGCCGCCAGCCGGTGTCGCACCAGGGGACTACCGCATGCAGCAGGTGGATGTGCAGCGCAGTCAAGAGTTCCGTAAGTGCATTGAGTGCTTCTTATGTCAGAACACTTGCCACGTGATTCGCGATCACGAGGAGAACAAGGAAGCATTCGCAGGTCCGCGCATGTTCATTCGTCTTGCGGAACTTGACATGCACCCACTGGACTCCAAGGACCGCAAGGTGGAGGCTCAGGAAGACCACGGTTTGGGTATGTGCAACATCACCAAGTGCTGCACTGAGGTGTGCCCGGAGCACATCAAGATTACGGACAACGCAATCATCCCGATGAAAGAACGAGTGGTTGACGTGAAGTACGACCCACTGCGGTGGCTAGGTTCCAAGATTGGCAAGCGACCGGGTTTGTGAGTTGTAGTGCAGACATAAGTTTTCAGGGCCGCACCCCGTGGGTGCGGCCCTGAAAACTTGGATCGGTTGCGAGGTTACGCGGCAATGCAATTGACCACGCAGATGTTCGTCAGCGCGAGCATGTGCATAACGGCGCTGGTGGCAACCAACCGATGTGGCTCAGATTTGGGTGCTTGGGTCCGATGACTTATGAAGCTCATCGAGCGCGGATGCGGCCTTGCTGAGTGCATCATCGTGAGACTTGCTTGCTTCAGCAATTGCCACGAGTCGGTCCGAGAGACCACGTTGAATCTTGCGCACATCGTCAACCTGGCGACGCAACCACGCGGTGTACTTCGCTGCCTTAGTTTCTGCTTCAGCAACAAGTTCACGGGCTTCGCGGTGTGCGGCATCAAGTAAGCGGCGGCGCTCGCCGTCGATATCTCCTAGCTTGGTCTGCAACTCCCGGCGCAGACCTGCAGATTCCGCCTCGGCAGTAGCAATCAATTTGGCGGCTTCGGCCTGTGCGGCACTCACAACCTTGCGCACTTCCGCCTCAGCCTCAGCAAGCATGGACTGCACCTGACGGCTTGCGTCGGCGAGCAGGGAGGTTGCCTTTGATTCCGCCGCGCTCTCGCGTGTGTGTGCGGCTTCAATCATCATGGCTGCAGTCTTGGTTGCCAGCAATTCAATTTCCGATGCAGACATTTCTTTGATGTCGCGACGCTTGCGCAAGTCGGCCAATTCGGCCGCAGCGTCGACTGTGGGGGAGTCACTAAATGACATGGGTCCTGCCTTCATGGAACCTAGAAATAGCGCGGCTGCGCCATCGAGAGCACAGGGTACGCCGCGCTCGACGCCTCGGCGCCACCTGTACCGAGGCGCTGGTTTCGTTGGGTCGGCAGACGCACCTAACTAAGCCGCGACCTTTGGCAGCACTAGGCGTATTCACAGATAACTGATTTCCGGACTGTTGTTAGTGGGTCCAGTCGATTTTAAAGGCGGCAACATGATGAAGCGCAGAATCGGACGCATGGCGGTGTTGATTGCGGTCGCGTTCGGATTTCTCGGTGGCGCGCTGATGGGCAGTGGGCAGCCCGCCTCAAGTGCGCCAACGGCTTCAATGGCTTCCCAAATCAAGACCTTGCAAAAGCAACTTGCCGGATTGACGGCACAGGTCAAAACGCTGAAGCAAACGAAAGCGAACGCGAACGATCTTGCAACAGTAGCTAGTGGTGTGCTCGTCGCGACCAGTTCCGTGCAGGCCGTCAGTGATGTGACGTCGAGTCTGCACGTGGCGCTGACGGCCATGCAGAGCAGCGTTGCCGGCGTCACAAAGGTGCTCGAAACCAAAGCGAATGCATCAGACCTGGCCCTCAAAGGTGACAAGACGGTCCTACAGGCACTCGTGTCCAAGGTTGCCGCTCTCTGCTCCGCGCAGCCGGCTGCGTGTGCAGATACCAGCCCTTAGTCACGCCGCACGGCCTCATCTCTCAGCTGCTTTTCATCTGCTTTTCACTTGCTTGGACGAGCATGAAGCCCTCATGCGCTTTATCGTGCGTGCATGCCTTTGGGCAGGAAGCCCACGTGGGATATGAGGTGGCGACATGCGACGTGTCGGACGTGCTTGGGTCTGTGTGGTCTTGCTTGCGACCGGCATCGTGCCAGCCGCTCATGCCTTGCCTACAAATCTGACGTCTCGCTCCTTTGCCGCCGGCAGCGTGAACAACTGCGTCATCACCGCTTCTGACACCGTGCGCTGCTGGGGATTCAATGACAACGGGCAAAACATCACTCCTGAAGGCGCAAAGTCCGCAGTCGCGGTCACCGTCGGTAATGCGCATGTGTGTGCCCTCACCAACGTTGGAGCCGTTGTCTGTTGGGGGGCGAACGAATCGTCGCAAACGGATGTTCCCACTGATCTTGGCTCTGTGAAGGCAATTGATGCAGGTGATCGTCACACATGTGCACTCACGAATGGCGGTGCAGTGCGCTGCTGGGGGCTCAATGACGCCGGCCAAACCAATGTTCCGACAAGTCTGGAAAATGTCGAAAGCATCAGCGCAGGCGGAGCCACCACCTGCGCCATCAGTTCGGGTGTGGTCGTGTGTTGGGGTGACAACTCCGAGGGCCAAGCCACTCCTGGATTGTTAGGTGCTAGTGCCGTTGCTGTGAGTGTTGGTGGTTTGCACGCATGTGCGCTGCTGACGGATTCATCTGTGAGGTGTTGGGGTAACAATGACGATGGCCAAGCCACAGTTCCGTCCGGAATTTCCGCGCTAGGGATATCTGCTGGAGATTCTCACACATGTGCCGTCACTACCAGTGGCACAGTGAAATGCTGGGGCAACAACATGTACCAGCAGAGCAATGTGCCGACAGATGTCGCGTCCCCCGTGATTGTGGTAACCGGCGCAGCCCACACGTGTGTGTCAACAAGCGCAGGAACGGTTCGCTGTTGGGGCGACAACGAAGATGGCGTTGGTCAGCCAACGTTGCCGGATGCGCCAACGCTGACATCAATCACTCCAAGAGATGCCAGCGTGCAGGTTTCATGGCAAGCCAGCGACTTCGATGGTGGTTCGCCTGTGACTGGCTACTTCGCACGAGCAAGCAGCAACCAGACCTGCAATGCACCGGCCTCAGCCACCACCTGCACCATCACTGGGTTGAAGAATGGAACTGCAGTCACAGTCTCAGTGTCATCGGTCAACGCCGTCGGCACCGGCGCCGCTGTCACCTCCACCTCGGTGACTCCATCCGTGCAGTTGCTTGCACCGAGCGCACCGACCGGAGTCGTTGCACTACCTGCTGCAGGTTCAGCGACAGTCATCTGGACTGCGCCAAAGCCGGGTGCCGGAGTCACCATCACGGGCTACACAGTGACGGTGCAGCCAGGTGCGACGAGCGTGTCTTGCAAGGCTTCCCCGTGTGCCGTGTCGGGATTGACCAACGGTGTGGCCTATGCATTCGCAGTTGCTGCGCAAAGCAATGCGGGAGTGGGTGCAGCCGCAATCGCGTATGCAACACCAAACTCCTTCACCGTTGCGGCTTCGTCGCAAACCATCAAGGCCAACACAATCGCAACATTCACCGTCTCGGGCGCGCCAGAAGGTGCAGTGGTGATGTTGACTGGCGCTGCAACTGGTAAGACCACGGTGGGGCGTTCCGGGATTGCAAGTATCAGCGCCGTGGTGGCCAAGTCTGGCGTCGTAACAGCGGCCGCAACTGTTGCCAAGGTGGCTTACAAAGCCACTGTGAATGTGTGGGTGCCCGTTGTCAAAGTTCCCACGAGTGGCAGTGTGGCAAAGCCGGTGACCACTGCAGTGTCTGCCGCCCGACCGGGTGCAACCGCAACGCTGGTATCTGACTCCGGCGTCACAATGACCCAGACGGTGGCATCTTCTGGTGCGGCAACACTGACATTTACCCCGACAAGCAAAGGCTCGGTCACTGTGCGAATCAACGTCGATGGCGTAGACATCGTGACCACAACCGTGAATGTGAAGTGATGACCATGCAATCGCAATCAATGTCCAGACGCGCTCTCATCAAGGCATCCGCAGCGCTCGCTGCAGCACTTCCATTTCTCAAAAGTGTGCAGCCGGCTCAGGCAGCCACATCTAAAGTTTTGGGATTGGCTTCCACGCATCCGGTTGGTAAGACTCGGCTCTACGCGAGCGTTAGCCCTGCTGTGTTTGTCACTCGCACCGCAGTAAACACTTGGGTTGCATTCGACAATGTCTGCACGCACGCTGGCGCGAACTTGGTTTTGCAGGGAAAGCAGGCGTACTGCCGCTCTCACGGGGCAGCCTTTGACCTTAAAACAGGAAAGCCCACGAACAACGTGACGAGGACGCCCTTGAAGTCTTACTCGATATCCATTCGCAAAGGGAAAATCTACATTTCGATGTGATGTGCCCGGGTAGCCTTCGTACTCCGATGCAACACGGAGGGTGACGCGGATGGTGCTCGTGATTGGCGAATCGCTCATTGATCGCATCACGCGTGCAGACGGCACTGTTGAGGATGTTCTGGGTGGAGGTCCCTTTAACGCCGCACGAGCGTTGGCTTCATTGGGATGTGACACGACTTTTGTTGGGGGCATATCAGACGATTCATTCGGTGAGCAGATCTCCACGCAGTTAGCGCAGGTGGGAGTGGCAGTCGCGCTACCACGCGTGCCGCATTCAACTGGCATTGCACATGTGACATTAGACGAAACAGGCTCTGCACGGTATCGCTTTGAGCTTGAAAATTCGGCATGTGCTCAGGTGAGGTCAACCGATATCGATGCTGTCCTTCGCGAAGGGAATTTCGCCGCAGTTCATGTGGGCACGCTGGGTTTGGTGTTGCAACCTTTGGCCGATGCAGTCACCGCGCTGATTGAGCAGATTGACGCAAATGTGCTCTGTTTCGTTGATCCCAATTGCCGCCCGGCTCTCGTCTCGGACCGCGATTCCTATTTGCGTCGGCTCCACACAGTTCTCACGCGAGCGGATGTGGTGAAAGTCAGTATTGAAGATATTGCATTCATTAGACCCGGCGTGTCGTCGGAAGTTGTGGCAAAGCAATTGCTCGAGGGGCAGCCCAAAGTCGTGCTGTTGACTCGCGGCGCTGACGGGGTGGAGGTCTTCACTGGCGATGGCGTGCTCTCAATTCCGGCTGCTCGCACTCAGGTCGTTGACACCGTGGGCGCAGGTGATGTGTTTGGTGCCGCGTGGCTTGCGTACTGGTTGCGTCAACGTTGGGCGCGAGATGACTTAGCAGACGCTGCGAAAGTAGTTCAGGCTGCGCGCTACGGTGTGGCGGCTGCGGCGTGGACCGTTGCTCAGGTTGGAGCAAAGGCGCCAACTCTGGAAGACCTGGAGGCTAACCCCTATGCCTGAATCCACGAGCACATTCACTGACCTTGCGTCGTGTCAAACGAAAGTTCTGTGGGAAGAGGATTTCCGCGGGCCAGCGGGTCTGGTTCCCTCAGTGGCGTACACCGACGGGCGTAACTCAACCGGTCCCTTTTATTGGCAGCCGGATATTGGCGATGGCGCCGACGGTCCTGGTGTCGGCTGGGGAAACAACGAGTCAGAGTTCTACATCAATGATGCGATCGCACTCGATGGCTCCCCAGAAGGCGCACTTGTCATCACTGCAACGCGTACTGATTCCACCAATGGTCCGACTGGTTGGGAGAGCCGACCTGATTGGGCGTATGTGTCAGGCAAATTGACCACCGCAGGTCGGGTGTCTTTTCACTATGGACTTTTCGAAGCGCGAATAAAATCTCCGACGGAACTTGGTTCGTGGTCGGCAGTGTGGATGCTCGGCGATTCGCTCTTGCACGGCAATTCCTGGCCACAGTGCGGTGAAATTGATGTGCTTGAGGCTGTTGGTCAAGAGCCCTGTCACTTGCTGGGCACCATCCATGGTCCTGGGTACAGCGCTGATGCTGGAGTCACAAAGAAGATTGAGCACTCCGCTGCGCTGTCTGATGACTTTCACACCTACGCAGTGCTGTGGCTCCAGGACAGCATCACCTGGTACTTCGATGCAAAGCCGTACCACCGCGTCACCGCTGCTGATATCGGTGAACATGAATGGGTGTTCAATCAACCCTTCTATGCCATCATCAATCTCGCGATGGGTGGCACTCTCGGAGGAGCACTTCACGACGATGTGCAGTCATGCCAGATATTCGTGGACTATGTGCGCCACAGTGCGGTGCAAC
>RGCY01000008.1 GCA_009918865.1 Actinomycetota bacterium | reverse complement strand
ATTGCTAGTGCTGCCGCCACGGCAGCGCCGTGAATAATCCAAAACCGAGTGACTATCTGAACTTCTGGCCAACCCAACATCTCAAAGTGATGATGGATAGGTGACATTCGCAAGATTCGACGGCCGGTCAGTTTGAATGATGCCACCTGTGCCATCAGGGACAGTGCTTCTAAGACGAAGAGGGCGCCGAAGACTGGTAACAGCAGTTCCGTTCGAGTCATCATTGCCAACGCAGCAACCGCGCCACCGATGGCCAGAGACCCGGTGTCGCCCATGAAGATGCCAGCGGGCGCTGCATTCCACCAAAGAAAACCAAACGTGGCGCCTGCACATGCTGCTGCAAAGATTGCCAAATCAAGTGAGTTACGCACCGTGTAACACGATGCAGAAGTGACAACCGAACAACTTTGGCCATATTGCCAGACTGAAACGATTGTGTAGGCGGCAAATGTCAGCACTGCTGCACCTGATGCCAACCCGTCTAATCCATCAGTCAGATTCACTGCATTAGTTGTGCCTGTGACAAGAAACCAGACCCAGATGATGAATATGGCAATCGGGAGTACAACGCTGGTGTCACGCACGAATGACACTGCGGTCGACACAGGGGTGTAGCCCCGAGAATCCGGAAATCGGTGGGCAAGCAAAGCGAATGCAACAGCAATTGTCGCCTGCCCGATCAATTTGGTGCGCGCACGCAACCCTGTGCTTCGACGCTTGAAAATCTTGAGGTAGTCGTCTACAACGCCGACGGCTGCGAGTCCGAGCATGAGTCCAAGGGCGAGCACTCCGGATGCACTTGGGGGGCGTTGCCACAGCACATGGGTTGCGCCGTAGGCAAAAATCACTGCCACGACAATGGCTAGACCACCCATGCTCGGGGTGCCACGTTTGCCTTCGTGAGCTGGGTAGTTGAACTCCCCCGATTCGCGGATGGCTTGAGCCAGCCGACGCGCGCGCAGAAACTTGATGAGCATCGGCGTTCCCAAGAAGGACACAAGGAACCCAAGGGCTCCCGCGACCACGACGAGTCTCATGGGCTAACCGTGCCGAATGCCGCGAGCAAGGCAGCGCCGACACGCTCCATGGCAATGCTGCGCGACGCTTTACACAGCACAACATCCGTGCCGTGGCACATCTGCTGTGCCAGCTCTATCGCATCTTCAACGGTGCCAACCACATGAGTGCCCTCAGATCCGCGACCTGCGGCAATCCACTGCCCAGCGCGACCAACTGCGATGACTTCGTGAATGCCGGCCTCACGTGTTAGACGACCGATTGCTTCATGTTCAGCCTGCGACTGCTCACCTAACTCGAGCATTTCCCCCAACACTGCAACCGTGCGACCTTGTGGTGCCGTTGCCGCTAGCGAGGTGATGGCAGCCGCCATTGACTCGGGGTTAGCGTTGTACGCATCGTTGATCACAACAAGTCCGTCTTCGCGCACAGTGCGCTCCATTCGCCAGCGGCTGATGTGCCGCGCGGACCGAAGACCTTCGACTATGTCCGCTGAACTCAACCCCAGCGTTGCGGCAGTTGCCGCAACCGCGCAGGCGTTACCCACCTGATGCGCCCCAAGCAACTGCAGTGACACCTCCACTGGCACGTCATCAGGAATGTGAAGCGTGAATCGACTTGTGCCGTCTGCATTCAATTCAACATTGGTAGCGCGAAAATCCGCCGTGTCAGATTGTCCAAACCATGCAACCGGACCATGCGCCAATGCAGCCATGGCTGATACACGTGGATCATCTGCGTTCAGAACCGCAGCGGCACCCACGCGCGAGTTCGAGACGATTTCAGATTTTGCCTGAGCAATCGCATCTCGACTCCCGAGTTCGCCAAGGTGCGCGGACCCAACATTCAAGACAACACTGACATCCGGTGGTGCAATGCTGCAGAGATATTCAATGTGCCCGATTCCGCGCATCCCCATCTCTAGAATCAGAACCTCGGTTTTAGCGTTGGCCGACAGGACTGTCGCCGGTAACCCGATTTCATTGTTCTGAGAACCTTGTGAAGCCACAGTGTTGCGAACTGACGAACACACATGTGTGAGCAAGTCCTTCGTGGAGGTCTTGCCGGACGAACCAGTGATACCCACGACCTTCATCCCAGAGCGCAGATTCTCAAGATGATGGGCAGCAATGTGCGCATAGGCCAGCAGCGCGTCGGAAACAATCACACATGTCAGGTCGTGCGATGGACGCTCCACCACTGCCGCGACCGCGCCGCGGCTCGCCGCCTGTGCAATGAAATCGTGACCATCAAAGCGCTCACCGCGTAAGGCAACGAACACTTCACCCGGCTTGATGATTCGCGAATCAGTACTGAAGCCAGTGACGTGAACATCACTACCCGACCACGACACACCACACACCCGAGCAACCTGAGCGAGGCTCCACGTCATTTAGCCCTCCATTGAGCCAACGCTGCTGCCGCCTGGACTCGGTCGTCGAAAGGGCGCGTCTCCACTCCAAAGGTCTGCCCCACCTCCGCACCTTTACCCAGGATGACGACCGTGTCTTGTTCATCTGCTTCCGACACAGCCCATTGGATTGCGAAGGCCCGATCCGCAATCTCTTTACAGCGCGAGCCGGAGATTCCAGAAACTATGGCAGCCCGAATTTGTGCCGGATCTTCGCTTCGGGGATTGTCGTCGGTGACCACCACCACGTCTGCCGCGCTCGCGGCATTTCCCATCAGAGATCTCTTGGTGTGGTCACGGTCGCCACCTGCACCAAGTACCGCAATGAGCCGACCACTAGCCGGTCGCGCTGCTGCAAGCACCGTTTCGATTGCGCCAGGACTGTGTGCGTAGTCAACAATCACTCGCGGACCACGGCTTGACTCCACGCGGATGATTTCCATCCGACCTGGCACTATCTGAATCCCCTTCATCATTTCTTGCACCTGCGCCAGCGCGACGCCGGTCAGAGACAGGGCAGCCGCAGCAGCAGTCGCATTCGCGGCCATGAAGCGTCCCGGGGCCGGAATGGTCAACGTAAACACTGAACCCCGTGCATTCACCGTGCACGAGCGTTCATCCGTGCCAACAATCTGCCAATCTGACTCAACGAATCCATATGTGGTTACCGAAAGTCCGCGCTCGCGTGCGATGTGGGCAAGCCGTTGACCCCATTCGTCATCAACGCAAATGACTGCTTGCTGACAAAATTCCAGATTGAACAGACGGGCCTTTGCGTCGAAATAGGCCGTCATGGAACCGTGTAAATCAAGGTGATCTTGCGACAAGTTGGTGAACACCACCACATCAAATTTGGTTCCATCAACACGGTGCAGAAACAGAGCATGACTGGAAACTTCCATGGCCAAGGATCGAACCCCAGCCCCAGCGCACGCGGCGAGATAAGCCTGCAGCGAATCTGGCTCTGGGGTCGTGAAACCTGTATACGCCTGCAATTCCGGGTGCTGTGGCGCGACTGCGCCGAGCGTGCCCAACAGTGCACAGTCGGTGGTCGCAGCGGCAGACCTCCAGGCGTGCACAAGAAAATGTGTGACACTCGTTTTGCCATTGGTCCCTGTGACTCCAATAACCTTCATGAGTTCACTTGGGTGACCGTAAAGCCGGGAAATCACCGGCCCGGCACACGCACGCGGATCTTCGACAACGAGTAGCTCAATCTCAGGAGGCAGTGACTGTGATTCACGCGCAATGTCAGCGCCGACTGCATCTGTGATCACTGCAACGACACCGGAGGTCACTGCCTGCGAAGCGAAGGTCATCGCGTGTCCGGTTTGACCAGGGACTGCGAACCAGATGTCACCTTCGCGTGCTTTCCGTGAATCAAGTGTGGCACCCAACACTGGATTCTTGCTTGATGATGTCAACCCGAGCCATGCAGCGATATCCGCAACTGTCGCCGCTGACACCTTCGGTCGAACTAGGTCAGCACCAGGCACGTTCATGAGAGTACCTCTCACCACGTCAGCGCAAGGTTCGCCGCGGGAGTACCACTGGGCGCGATGCGCTGCTCTTGGACCGCAAACGTCGCGATTTTGGCAAACACTGGGGCCGCAATCACGCCGCCATAATGCTTACCGCGTGGATTGTGAATCGACACTGCAATCACAAGTGCTGGCTTATCTGCCGGAATCATGCCAGCAAAAGAAGCGACATAGCCGGAATACTTACCAAGTGTGGGGTCAAAACGACTCGCGGTGCCCGTCTTGCCTGCAACTCTGTACCCCGGCACGGCGGCGTTGGTTCCGGTCCCTTTGTCGACAACACTTTCAAGCATTTGGCGCAGTGTGCGAGCCGTCCCTGCAGAAACCACGCGAACCCCTTTACTCGGGGCGGCTGCAGTGAAGGCACCACTTGGGCTCACGGTTCCGGCGATGAGACGCGGACGCATGCGCACGCCATCATTCGCAATTGTGGCGTATGCAGAGGCCGCCTGAATTGCATTCACTGATAGACCCTGACCGTAGGCAATCGTCGGGAACGATGTGATTGACCACGTGCTTGGGTCCGGCAATGCGCCGCGGCTCTCGCCAGGAAATCCCAGACCAGTGCGTTCTGCGATGCCAAACCGCTTCAAAGTTTCGTAAAGGCCACGTTCGCCAATGAGGCGGGCGGCAAGATAAGTGCCAATGTTGCTTGAGTTCGCCAGAATCCCATTAAGTGTGAGCCGCTGCGGCCCGTGCTTATCGTGATCGTGCAGCGTTCGGTTCCCAAATCTCATTGAGTAAGGCACTGTGAACTTCGTGAGCGCAGTGGCTTTGCCCGAGTCCAGCACTGCCGCCATGGTCATCATTTTGCTCGTGGAGCCAGGCTCAAACACATCACTCACCGCGCGATTACCTCGCAACGTCATGTCTGCAGTCCGCGGATTATTGCTGTCAATCGATGGGACGGTGGCTTGCGCAAGGATGTCACCAGTAGTCGGGCGCATCACGACAACGGTTCCATAATCTGCTTTTGCTTGCGCAACCGCAGCAGCCAACTCTGTTTCTGCGGTCCATTGAATATCGCGATCAATCGTCAATCGGATGTCGCTGCCCTGAACCGGCTGCACGGTTTGAGACTGGGTGTCCGGAATGGCTCGGCCCGCTGGGTCCCGTTCGTACTTTGCAAGCCCGTCAACGCCAGCAAGTTGCTTCTGTGCCATCAACTCAATGCCTGCCAAACCCACGCCATCAACACCCACAAATCCCAAGATGTTTGAGGCAAGAGTCTTCCCGGGGTAAACGCGCTTGGCTGACTTATACGCGAACACCCCTTTCACCTTGAGTGCAAGGATTTTCTGCCAAGCAATCGGATCGACCGTGCGCTTCACATAGACAAACCTGCGGTCGCCGGTGAGCGTCACCTGTAACTGGGCGGCAGGCAACCCGAGAATTGGCGCCAGCGCGAGGGCAGTCACTTCAGGGTTCACAATCAACTTTTGATCGGCTACAACATCAACCGCCTTGACCGAAACCGCCAACGCGTGGCCGTTGACATCTGTAATCGCACCACGCACCGCTGGGATGGTGCGCAGTGTTCGCCGCTCGTCTTCAGCCATGGCCGCAAGGCGTGGACCATTGATGACCTGCAGCACCACCAAACGACCCAACAGCAGCGATGCAACCAGCGTGGTTGCAACCATGATGAAGCGAAGTCGACCGGCTGTCAGCTCAGGGCGCATGGTCGGCGTGGCAGGAAGTTGCATAGCGGTTCTCAGTGTGGCATGGCTGCGGTGCTGCCGTTGTCAACCGCCGCGGAATCTTTGCGATTGGAAACTATTGGGTCACCATTATTCGTGAGCCGCAAGAAAACTGGCTTTACCGCGGGACGCATACCCAATGCCGCTGCTCGTTGTGCGAGTTGTGCTGGTGATTCGCCGGTGGCCACTGCATCACCGAGGGCTTGTTGTGCTCGCTCAAGTGATTGGCTCTGAGTCTGCATTGACTGCACTGCGAACGCGCCGTGCACCAACACAATGTTCAAAGCCATCAAGAGCCCACTGAGTGCAACGATGAGCGCACCCATGATGAGTGCGAACCCGCGCAAACTACTTCGATGGGCCGAGATGCGAACCGAAGTAGCCTGAGCAGCCGTGCGTGAGCGCACAGGCCATGGAGCCGCCAGAGCTTCTCGAATCGTGCTCATGCCGCCACCCGCTCAATCGCGCGCAACCGCACACTCGCAGCACGTGGGTTGCGTTCAATCTCAAGCGCAGGGGCCTTCTCGCTGCCACGCGTGAGGAGTCGGTAACGCACTCCGACTTGGTCAGCGGTGACCACGAGTCCTTCGGGAACGTTTGATGCACAAGCCTGCGCGAACTGAGCCTTGACGATTCGGTCTTCATCCGATTGGTAGGCCATTACGACCAAACGTCCACCCACAACTGTTGCCTCGAGGGCTTGTGGCAGCGCACGGCGCAACGCGCCCAACTCATCATTAACAGCAACTCGCAAGGCTTGGAATGTGCGCTTGGCTGGGTGGCCGCCGGTCCGTCGTGCAGGCGCAGGAATGACGTCGTAAATGAGTTCGACCAAGTCGCTTGTTGTGCGCAGCGGCGCGACCTCTCGGCGACGCACCATCGCTCGCGCAAGCGGACGTGCAAATTTTTCCCCTGAGTAATCGCGCAAAACTCGCGCGATATCGCGCTCATCCCAGGTGTTCACTATCACTGCGGCAGTCAATTCAGCACGTGCATCCATCCGCATATCAAGCGGTGCATCTTGGGAGTAAGCAAAACCACGCTCAGGAAGGTCGAGTTGCATGCTCGACACACCTAAATCAAATAACGCAGCGTGGACACCGCGCACTCCACAATCACGCAGCGCCTGTTGGTACGCATCATTGCGAGCATGCACAAGTCGCGCTCGTGCGCCAAACTCGGAAAGTCGCTGTTGCGCAATAGCGAGTGCTTCAGCATCGTGGTCTAAACCGATGACCGTGAGTGAAGGAAACCGTTGTAAGAATGCGAATGAATGCCCACCAAGACCCAAGGTCGCATCCACCATCACAGGTGCGGTCACGCGCTCTATCGCAGGGGCAAGCAGCTCAAGGCAACGCTCAAGCAGCACCGGCACGTGACTGGGCTCGTGCTGTGCATTGTCGTGAGCCACGTTGAGTCACCTGCCTTTGCTGTTCTTTGTGGGTTTCGTGGAAGTGGCTGTCTTTCTTGGTTGTGTTTGCTAAGCGGCCTCGCCGGGAGTTGTGGTGCGGTGTCCGCGTCCGCTGCGACCGGGGAAGGGGCCTCAGATGACCGAACACCGCGCCACAAGCACCGGTGTCGCCACATGCATTTACATTCGTGGAATCACCTCATCGTCAACTTCGGCGAATGCGCGCTCCTGCGTGGTGAGGTAGTCGTTCCATGCGGCGGCATCCCAGATTTCAATGCGCGTATCTGCACCGACGACAACGAGTTCGCGATCAAGCCCCGCGTATTCGCGCAAACTCGGTGGCACTGTGACCCGACCTTGCTTATCCGGGACGTCGTCAAAGGCACTTGAGAAGAACACCCGAGTGAAACCTCGTGCCTTCTCGCTGGTGAGCGATGCATTACGCAAATCGTTTGCATATTCAGCGAAACGATCGGCGGGCCAGACCACAACACATCGGTCTTGACCCTTTGTGAGCACTAGTCCGGGGGCAAGGGGCTCACGGAACTTCATGGGAAGGATGACGCGACCTTTGTCGTCCAAGCGCGGCATATGCGTGCCAAGAAACATCGCGTTCCTCCTCCCCTGCCTCATGTGGTCGCCTCGCGGCATCCGCCCAAGTCGCTACCAATCAGCCCACTGGCTGCCCTGGATGACTCAGGTCGTAGGGGAAACTACTCCATTACCCTCCACTTGTCACCAATATTCGCCAAATTTCTCCCTCAAACTCCTCACGGCGTCGAAACTTGGCCCATTCGGGCGTCCTGGGTAGACATGGGCAGGAGAGACGCGCGGCAGGGCCGGCGCGGTGAATATGGTCAGACGGCGGCAAAAGTCCAGAGCCGTGAGGAGTGAAGCAGCGAGAGTCGAAGCGACCTCAGGGGCGAGTAATCAGCGGTCCTCGCCGCGACGTTGGTCCCACCGGTCTTCCATCCGCTGCGAAAGTGAGCGCTTAGGTGGGCGCGCAGGAGCAGCAGGTGCGGCCACATCGCCCGACGTTGGGGCTGCAGAGTTGCGCGGTCGTAGCACCAAAGAGCCAGCCAACAGCAGCATGGCGAAGCCAGCGACGCCGACCAGCGGTAGCTGGGACATGAGTCCGGCAACGATGGTGCCGAGGCCAACTAGGCCAGCAACGATTGCCAGCGCTGTTCGTCGTCCCAACGGAACTCGCGGTCGTTGCATGGCTGAGGCGAATTGTGGGTCTTCTTCGTAGAACGCGCGCTCCATTTGCTCAAGCAAGCGCTGCTCATGCTCTGACAACGGCATCTCGCCACCTCCTCGCCTTCACGTTCTATCGCAAGTCCTTGCGACTCCGGTGCGCCCTGTGACGTCACCGGAATTCCCGTGAACCGCGATAGCCAGTTTCTGGCAACGTCTCAGCGCAGGGGAAATGCGGAGGACAGAGCGTGCCCTCTAAGGATAAGCGCAGTCAGGTTCTGATGCCACCCCGTCTACAAGTCGGGCTACGGACGGTCAGTCTCGCCCATCCCGAGGTAGACCAGATGCGCCACCAGACTCGGGCCGCAGTAGCCGCGCTGGAGCAACTGGCGCACCACCAAACCTCTCAGCGGCCACATCAGCGGCACGTTCAACTGCAGCCCAGTGGTCATCCGCATCTTGAAATAGACCTGATGCTCGACCACCGTCAACAAGTCCGGTCGCTCTCACACCCACGAGGCGAATGCGAACGCGCTGTAGGCGTAACGCTTCAAATAGCGCATGCGCAACTTCGTAAATGCGATGAGACACATCTGTTGGCTCCGACAAAGTTCGCGAACGTGTCAGCGTCGTGAAATCCTCAAATCTCACTTTGATGCTGATGGTGCGCGCAGACATCTGAGCAGTGCGCAGCCGTCGCGCTACTAAATTACTTTGACGGAGTATGTGTGCTTGAACATCCTCAGGATCGCTCAGATCAGTATCAAACGTGGTTTCTGAACCAATGCTCTTCTCTGGCTCATCCACGACTACTGCTCGATCATCTCGACCCCAGGCCAAATCGATAAGTGCTGCGCCGTGCTTATCTCCCAGAATGTGCTGAATCGTGGCGACCGGAGTGTGCGCAAGTTCTCCGATGGTTCGAATCCCTAGCTTGTCCAAACTGTCCGCTGTGGTTGGACCAACTCCCCAAAGTTTGCGCACTGGCAGGGGGTGCATGAGATCAATAACTCCATCTGCGGGGACGACGAGCAAACCGTTGGGTTTGCACAAGTCTGATGCCAGTTTTGCCACCAGTTTCGACACTGAGATGCCAACAGAACACGTGATACCTAGTTCAGATTCAACACGCGTACGAATCGCGCGCGCGATGTTGACTGGGGAACCAAAAAGTCGATACGCGCCGCTGACATCAAGAAACGCCTCATCCAAACTCAACGGCTCCACGAGTGCGGTGAAGTCTCGGAAAATTGCCATGACATGCGAAGAAACTTCCGCATATCTTTCATGCTGCGGCGGCACCACAATCGCAGTTGGCGCAAGTCTTTGGGCAGCAGCCACCGGAATTGCCGAACGAACTCCGAGTGCGCGCGCTTCATACGTGGCAGAGAGAACAACTCCCCTGCCACCCGTGTGGCCAACAATGACGGGTAGCCCACGCAGAGAAGGTTCATCCGCCACCGCAACAGACGCATAGAAGGCATCCATATCGGCGTGCAAGATGTGGCACTCGCGATATTCATTCATCACATCGCACCCTAAACGCCTGAACCACCGTCAAAGTGATGCCGTAGACCAGACACCACATGCGTTCCGGCAGGTTTCACATCTGCATAAGGAGACTGCCGGAAACCGCTGGGATGCACTAACACTGGTCGCAAAGAACGGCTTGCTGCACGAGCAGCCGCTGCCTCATCTGCATCCGCACCTGATGTGTGAACCGTGGGCGGCATCATCAATTCGCGAACTGCCTGCACCCCCCCGGACCGCCATACCTTTTCTGCCTCCATCAAGTCCCAGCATCCCGTTGCCCGGATGGATAGTCCACGAGCCCCAGTGCGACGCACATGCCCTCTAGCCAAGAGCAACCATGAGCCAAACACAGTGCTGGCATAAGCACGCTGAGCATCCTCGAAAAATGTTAAGTCAATTGGACCTGCGCCGTCATCCACAGTCAGAAAAACCACGCGCCTTCCGGAGCGCACTGGTGGAGTTTGCACTGCAACTTTCACACCTGCGATGAGCACTTCCTGTTGTGAACGACATTTCAGCAAATGATGTGAGCGAGTTGCTTTAATGGCAGTAAGGAATGCAGCATGAAAAGACAAAATGTGAGAACTAACATCCATTGACACAACTGATAGTTCTGCATGCAACTGCTCTTGTGGTGTCATTTCCGGCAATCCATATGAGCGCAGCGGAGATAACGCGGCTTGTGCACTCGCGTCGCTAAAGAGAGTGGCAACTGCACCGGTGCTCTGGCGACGAGTGCGGCGACCAGGTTGGTGTCGAGCAACTTCAAGCAACATATCTCGTCGCGTCACAGGCGGACCGGATGATTCACTTGCGGCCTGCACCCCCTTTGCCTTGCCTACACTGTCACATGCACCAATTTCAATTAATGATTCCAGGGATGGTCTTGATAACCCTGCTCGATACAGCACATCAATCACACTGCGATACGGCCGATTGGTAATCGTGGAGTGCACTTCGGCTTCACTGATTCCTGACACCTCACTTAGCGGTAGTCGGACACCCAAAACACCAGAAGGTGCAGCCTCTACTCGATAAAAGCTGTCAGATTCGTTGATGTCAACTGAGAACAACGGCACTCCGGATGCGCGAGCATCAGCCAAAATCAGTCGCTTTGGATACATGCCAGGGTCGTGGCTAAGAATTCCTGCATAGAACGCTGCTGGATAGTGTCGCTTTAACCACGCCGACTGATACGTCGGAATTGCAAATGCCGCAGCATGTGCTTTACAAAAACCGAATGATGCGAAAGCTCGCAACACTTCCCACACACGGTCAATAACCGTCAACTCATAACCACGAGACAGTGCACTTCGATAAAACCACTCACGTGCAGACTCTTGACCTACAACTGTGCCTAGACCCCGGCGCACTTCATCTGCATAAGCCAATGAGCAGCCGGTCATGACGGAAACGATGCGAATGACCTGTTCGTGAAAGACCACCACACCATGGGTTTCCGCCAACACGGGGCGCAGACTCGGATGAATGTAATCCGGCATACGATCACCATGACGTGAGTCAAGAAAAGGTGTGACCATGTCACTCTTAACTGGGCCAGGCCGAAACAGGGAAATATCAATAATCAAATCGCTCATGCTCGCCGGGGAAAGTTTTCCAACGAGTTCACGTTGACCTGGTGACTCAATTTGAAAACAGCCAAGAGTACGAGTTGATTGGATGAGTTCAAAAGTTGCGGTGTCATCATGTGGCACTGCTTCAAGGTCAATGTGCTCTCCCGTGCGTGCAATCTCAGTTACCGCATGCGCCATTGCAGATTGCATACGCACACCAAGCACATCAAGTTTGAGGAAGCCCATTTCTTCAACATCATCTTTGTCAAACTGCGACATTGGGTATCCCTGGCGCGAAGGCTCTACGGCAGTGCGATCAAGCAATGTGGCATCAGAAAGAATCACGCCACATGGATGCATGGCGCGATGCCTAGGCAAGCCATCTAAGCGTTCCACACATTCCACGAGCATCTGCCAACGTGGATGAGATAGCAAGCGCCGAAAAGACGAGTCTTGTAATTCCGGAAGATCACGCAGCGCAGCTCGAATATCTCGTGCACGAATATGTGGGAAAGCAGTGGCGAATGCGGCCACTTCTGCTGGCGGTAATCCCAAGGCTAATCCAGCATCACGGATTGCTTGCCGAACTCGATAAGTCTCAACCATCGACACACAGGCTGTGCGCGTACGACCAAACCTGTCAACGATGAGGTCATACACCTCAAGGCGACGCGCAGACTCCACATCAATGTCAATATCAGGTAGCCCACTGCGTAAGGGGGAAAGGAATCGCTCCATCAGTAATCCATGTTGTAACGGATCCACCGCACTGATGCCGAGTATGTGATTCACCAAACTTCCGGCTCCAGAGCCACGCGCACTGACACGGATACCTCGCTCTTTAACAAGATTAACGATGCACGCAACAGTGAGGAAGTAACCAGCGAAGCCAAGATGTTTAATGATGTCTAGTTCATGTCGCAGCCGCTGTTGTGCACTCACTGCGGTTGGTGGATCAATCCCATAGCCCACTTTCATCGTTGAGATGGTGGCTTCGTACCCATGAAACCTGTCCCAGCAGCGGCGTTCCAACTCTTGATGGGTGTCCACACCAAAAATTTCCGGCACTCGCGGCACACCTAAACCCAAATCTTCTGCCGTGATTCGACAGTGGCGTGCAAGCTCAACTGTTTGTTTCAACAACATCTCCGCCGTGATGGGCATCCCCTCACAAAGGAGGCGAGCGCGTGCACGCATCTGAGCAGTCGATGCATAAAACGCTTGACCCGTGGATGCATCGCGTTCCTGCATCACAGTCAAGGTTCGAGTGCCATCTAAAACATCGACGATGGGTGCATCTGTGCGCTGCAGATACCTCACGGCATTACTGATAATGGTCGTAACTCCCATAGCGCAGGCAAATGCCAATAACCTGCGATTTGCACGAGTGGAGTAATCCGGGTGACCTAGCGTTGGCGTTGCAATGGGCTCAGTACCGTGCGTGACCACCTCAATGAACAATGAAGAAGCAGGAAGCCGATGCCATGCCTGCAATGCTTGCATCGCTAAATCGTCACGGTGACGCATGAGATGGTGTGCCGGTTCTGATGCCGGCCCAAGCACAACGCACAACGAGCCATCCTGTGCCGCTTGACACACATCCTCTACCGACACATGTGTGGGAGTTCCACTATCCGTTCCACGTGCATGTGCCAGCGAAACAAGTCGACATAGGGCCGCCCAACCACGCTCTCCGCGAGCCAACACAACCACGCGTGGTAACGATTCAGTGATGGCGCGTCCACCCTTAGCAGGAGTCATTGCCGGCGCCGTATGTTGCTTCACTCCAGCATATGTCGGCGTCACAGCCAGATTTACCCCGATGACTGAATCCACTCCAACGCGCTGACATGCTCGTAAAAATCTAACTGCACCAGCAATGTTGTCCCGATCAACCAAACCCACGGCCGGATGGTCATGTTGCGCTGCCATCACAGGAATCTGTTCAGCTGGTGCAGTCGCAAACTTCATTGAAAAAGTTGATGCAACATGCATATGCACAAACTCAGATGGGGGCTTCATGTCAACTCAAAGCATCATGCACATGAACACTTCAACCAGCATGTGGCTGAAACATGGAGGAGTCACTACTCAATCGAGATGCCATAGCCGCTGCATCCCAAATAAATTGCACTGCATCTCGCACTGCGTCATCTGCCATTCGAGCCGTGACGACAGGAGCTCCCGACTCAGCGGCTTGCTTCATCGGGGTAGCAGACAGGTAGTACTCAGCCCACTCAGATAGCTCAGGTGCCACGGTTTGCATAAGCATCCATGCATTTTGCGGCCGAGACATTTCAGGTGCTGCGCCCACAGGAGCAACTCGCGCCCGAACAGCCAACACCGCTGCAGCCGCGCGCAGAGCGCTGCGATGGGCTAATGAAAATCGTAGATTTGCATCAGCAACTCTTTCCGCATACCGCATGCATTGCCATGCAGATTGCAATAACTCCGCGGCTGCAGATGGCATGTGATTGTTGAGCACTATCTGTTCTAGTGGAACGTGCGTGTGGTTTGTTGCGTGGTCAGTCATGAACCCTCACCACCGACCACGTTCCATCAGGATCATGGGCGATATCCATGACCCCACCGCATATGTGATAGCCCGCAAACGAAATCACAGGGATTGCAGCAACTCGCCAGACCGTGCGACTCATTGGAGCTAACTGAGCATGCACATCTGCAGAATCAGCACTCTGCTCACAAGCATCGCCATCACCACCACCTACCCCTTGGGCGTCGGTTCGCCACCATGGCACGGGGACCTGCCACACATCGATGATGTCCGTGACCACATAAGTCAACAGACGCATTCCTCGCACTGATGCACCCCGGATAAAAGTCTCCGGCACAAAACCACCACGCTCAGAATCAAAAGTCTGAGTCATGCGAACCAAACGCCCCCCAGCACTGCTACCAAAAGCGCGGACTGGGTAAGCAACTGTCGTGCGCGCTGGCTGCAGGCTGACACGCGGTCCAACACATGGGGATACCTCAGTCGCCGTGACTGGAGTTGTGGGGGTGGCTGACCTAGCCGCAGAACCCACTGAATCAAACCCTGACGTCTGCGATTCCTGCATTTCGCCCACCCAAGCCTCCCCTCATTCCACTTCACACCCCAACGTGGCTCACTCCACCTACATGACCCGTGTTGTTAGACAACAGACAGCGCCATGTAGGCCTTGGCGGTTAAGCCGACCTAGCCCGGCTTTGCAGAGTTCCGGACTATCGGTGCGTTCTTAGCGTTTCTTAGCGTTTCTTAGCGTTTCGACACGGTTCATTATCGAACAGATGTTCGAATACTAGAACCTATCCCTGACACCTCGTCAAGCCCTGGCTACCCCTGCCTACCCCTGCCTACCGGACATAGGCACATCAAGCCTGTCGTGTCACCGTTCTAACCATTCACCTCAAGGCATATCGACGCCGGCGACCTGTGGGAATATCCCATTCGGACTAGTAAACTCTCAAACTAACTATGACCTAGGGAGACTGCCCAAGATGTCCCTGCTGCCCACATCTATCCGCCGACGCGCCTATCTGGGCGTGTCCACCGCGATTGGGCTGCTCGCCGCAGGCCTCGGTCCCGCTTACGCAGCCCCCGCCGCTGTGACTGCGACGACTTCTGAAAGTCCCAGCCTTGGCACCGTGCGCACCGGCACAACGGTGAGCATCACAGTGACCATGACTGCCAATCAGCAAATCGTCACGGGCGCTGGTGCCGTGACAATGACGAACCCCACTAATGGTCAATCTGTTTCAACACCGTGGACAACCGTGTCAAGCACGTGTAGCAGTAAAACTATCAACGCCAACAGCACCTGCACCTACACCGTGCGCTTCAACTCTTCCAGCAAGGGCAACTTTGCTATGCGCTCCACGCTTAACTACACAGTTTCAGGGAGCGCCGCTTCAACGTATGTCGATTTTTCGGCTAGCGCAGCCACCACACCAGGCGCGGTCACCGGTCTTACTGCAACCGTCATCTCAACCACATCTGGGCGAGTTTCGTGGAATGCGCCGGCAGATAACGGCAATTCGGCAATCACGGGGTATCGCCTGAACGTCACGGATAACACAACCAGCGCCACAACTGACTATTTCCCTGGGGCTAATGCGTTGTCTTACCAACTTGACAATCTCACACTCGGCACAAGTTACGCACTGCGCATATTCCCTATAAACAGCATCGGCGAATCACTACTCACCACAGCCGCAACATTTAATTTCGTTTTGGCCGCCCCTACTGCACCCACAAACCTCACGGCCAGCGCTGTGCGCTCCTCCACTCTCACATTGTCGTGGAATGCCGTGTCTGGATTCGTGGACGGCTACAAAGTGCAGGTGTCAACGAGCGGTTACTCCGGCGACTACACGGATGTCACTAGCACGACTAACACCTCGGTGGACCTCACGAATCTGCAGCCAGAAACTGGTTATTTTTTCAAGGTCTTCGCTTACAACGTAAGCAAGGATGGCTCGGCAGCTGTTGTCGCTGTTCGCATGCTCGATGCCCTTCCCCACGCACCCACCGCGGTTCAAATTGACAGCACCAGCCTCACATCCATCACCCTCTCGTGGACTGCACCTCAGGAAGATGTCGACGGCTATGTCGTGTCCGTATCCCCAGATGGGCAGTCTTGGGAGGACATTGGTGGACCTGAAGGCACGCAAACCGAATTCACAATCAACGGAATTGAGCCAGACACATATTTATTCATCCAGGTGCGCGCCTTCAACGCTTACGGGGATGGCGCGACGAGTTTCCCAATTCCAGCCAACACACTCAGTGGTCTTCCTAATCCAGTGACCGGATTGCAAGGCTGGTCAATCGGCGAAACCAAAGTGCATCTGGAATGGCTCGCACCAGCCCCTGCGCTGGCGGAGATCACTGGCTACCGCATCCAATCTCGCAGCATCACCAGCTCAACAGATGTCACAGATTGGGAAGACATTGACGAGGTGTCGGCAGAGACCACCTCATTCGACATAACCGGATTGACTCCGTGCATCACACTGCCCGACTCGCCACCATGCCCACAAACCGAGTACCGAGTGCTGTCACTAACTCAGTTCGGCCCATCAACCAGCGCAGAAAGCGTTGTTGCTGACCCCTTCTTTCTCCTTGCGGGAGAAGCATCTGATTTTGAAGCAGATTCCATTGCCCCTGGCTCAGTGGCGCTGACGTGGAGTCCTGCAGCAGATGGCACCGGTCCGGTAAGCGGCTACACCGTCTACTACAGCACCGACCCGAATGACTTGACGTGCTCCGCAAGTGAACAAGGTGGGTGTGCGCTGCAAGCGGAGAGTTATGACACTTCTGACACCACGGCCATCATTTCTGGACTTGAAGCCGGCGCAACGTACTACTTCGTCGTGGTGACTCGAATGACATCGGAAGCATTCGGTGAGGTAGTTGGTGGCGCGTCGACGTCCGTGTCAGTGTCTGTGCCGAACGACATCACCGTGGTGTCTAATGTGACGATTAGTGATGTAGCAACACGCAGCTTCACTGTGTCATGGGATGCAATGCCAAGTTGGTGGAGTGCAACAACGTACACCGTTGAGATTTCCAGCGATGGTGGCACAACGTGGAGCGTCGCCGCCACCACAGAAGATACTTCCGCAACAGTTGCGGACCTTGCCAGTGGTGCCTCGTATTCAGTTCAAGTTATTGCGAGCGACACCTTCCTCACCACTGATCCATCTGAACCGGTGGATGTGACAACAGTTTTGGAGGATGCGCAAGCGTTACGTGCCACAGATTCCGGCGAGAACTATGTGTCGCTAGCGTGGGATGCGCCGACTGCGCCAGCAACAGTGACCGGCTACCGCATTGAGATGCGCACGGTTATCGACCCGGGCATGGTGTGTATCGCCCTGGCTGGGTTCGACTGCCCAGGCCCATCCGAATCATCGTGGCAGGAAGTTGCCACTGTGGATGCAAGCACTACGACCTGGACTCGCTCGGACATCAAGCCATGCACGGTGGCAGATGTGATGACTGTCATTGACGCAGTGCTCGCGTCAGATGGCGCTGGCTTTGATGCACTTGATTGCGGTAGCGGAACCGTTGTGGACGATGTGAACAACCTCAGCATCAGCACTCAATACCGCGTGATTGCGCTGAATGACACGACGGAGGCTGCTGGTTCAAATGTGGTTGATGCAGTCTCCACATTCATACTTCCCGGAATGGTCGCTGATGTCACCTCATCCGTGACAGCCAGCAGTGAAGTCACCGTCACATGGTCTGCTGCAGCTGATGGTTCCTCACCAACGACTGGATATGTTGTCTACTACAGCACCGACGGCAACGACCTGGAATGTCAAGTCACGGACCTCGGCGGCTGCGATGTTGGTGGAACAAGTGTTGAAGCATCCGGCACATCCGCGGTCGTCACCGGACTGGACCCCGGCACTACCTACTACTTTGTGGTTGTCGCCACCATGTCATCTGAGGCGTTCGGCAATGTCTCTGGACCAGTGAGTTCAGCGACGAACGTTGATACTCCCGCACCGATGGACGCTCCGACGAATCTGCTTGTTGACGAAACCTCAATCACATTTAAGTCTGCAAGCGTCACATGGGATGCACCAAGTTCGGGTAGCGGCACGATCACGTACACGCTCCAGCTCTCCGACGATGGCGGAATCACATGGATTGACGCCGCCACCACAACTGAAACCTCGTACAGACTCTCGGACCTCGCCGACGGCGTGAACTACTCACTTCGCGTTGTCGCCAATGATGAGTTCACACAAAGCGAGCCAAGTGAGTCAGTTGATTTCCAGACACACTCCAAGGCCGTGCCAGATGTGCCGACCCAAACTGACTGGGTCCTTGATGGCAGCACCGGCACATCAAGTTTCGACCCTGGCAGTTCGAATGGTGCAACACACGTGCGCTACCAGGCTCGGGTGGCCGCGGATGTGCCTGGTGGTAAGGACTACGGATGGCGCGACTGCGACATCGAGTCTCTCACCTGCACCTTCGAAGACATCATGCCTGGAACTCAATACCGAGTTATCTTGCGTGTGTTTGCTGATGGCGGTCATGTGCAGGGCACGTGGAGTCGCTACTCCATTCCTGACCTTGAAGTCAGCACTGATGTCGGACCGAACATCGCCCGTGGGACTGATGTGACGATCGAAGTCAATCAGTTGCGACCTGGAATTCGTGCTCGGATCAGTTACGGGTCCCGAATCCAATTTG
>RGCY01000070.1 GCA_009918865.1 Actinomycetota bacterium | reverse complement strand
GTCGGAAAAGCCACCAAATCCGAAGCCCCCAGCGCCTGCACCGTTTCCGAACGGATCTCCGCCAAGGTCATATCGTTCACGCTTGTCCGGATCGGAGAGCACCTCATACGCTTCGGAAACTTCCGCGAACTTTGACTGCGCTTCGGGCGCAGAGTTCACGTCCGGATGCCACTGCCGCGCAAGTTTTCGGTAAGCCTTCTTGATGTCGTCCACGCTGGCATCGCGCTCAACACCAAGAACTGCGTAGTAATCGGTGGCAGTTGGCATGTCAGCTCTCCGCCACGATTCGTCCGAGGTATTGCGAGACTGCACGCACCGCAGCCATCGTGCCCGGGTAGTCCATACGCGTTGGACCGAGCACACCGAGTGCAGCGATGCTGTGGCTAGCACTGCCATAACTCGTCGCAACAACCGACGCCGAGGTCAACCCTTCAGTACGGTTTTCTGCCCCAATACGCACAAGCACTTCCTCAGGTTCCGTGACTTCAGATAGCAGACGCAACAACACAACGTGCTCTTCGAGCGCTTCCAACACTGATTGCACTTCGCCGTGGAAATCGCCACCAGCGCGTGCAAGGTTGGCGGCACCGCCGAGCACAACGCGCTCTTCACGTTGCTCTGCCACCGTGTCGAGAAGCGTCGTTACAAGCGCGCGCATCGCCACTGTGTCCGCCTCGGAGCGTTCAGGCACAAGTTCGGAAACCAAACTGGGAACCTCAGACAAGTGCTTGCCTGCCACCACGGCGTTAAGACGCGCTCGCATCAGCGCAATGGTGTCGTCATCCACGTGGATGGGTAGGTCGACAACTCGTTGTTCAACACGACCTGTGTCCGTCACGAGAATGAACAACAACCGGTTGTTGGTGACGGGAACCAACTCAACGTGACGCACACATGATTTGGAAAGTGATGGGTACTGAACCAGCGCCACTTGATGGGTGAGCCGAGCGAGTAGTCGCACACTTCGCTGCATCACGTCATCAAGATCCACCGACCCGGCAAGGAACGTTTCAATCGCCCGACGCTCGGCCACGCTCAGAGGCTTCACTGTTGACAGACGATCAACAAAGAGTCGATAGCCCGCATCTGTGGGAATACGCCCAGCACTTGTGTGTGGTTGGGTGATGAGCCCTTCATCTTCAAGGGCGGCCATATCGTTTCGAATCGTGGCTGAGGAGACACCCAACACATGGCGTTCGGCAACCATCTTCGAGCCAACCGGCTCGTTCGTCTGAACAAAATCTTCAACAATCGCGCGCAAGACCGCGAGTTTGCGGTCATCGAGCATGGTGTCCTGCCTTCGTTCACGTTGACTGTGCCTGGGTCTCGGTCGCCAGCAGCGCTCCCAGGTTTGCGGCCGGACCCACCACGTGGACCACAGCCCAACACGCCCGCGAATTAGCACCCGAGACTTGTGAGTGCCAAGTGTACGGGGTGTGGCTCAGGGCGTCAGGTCGCGAATAACGGCGTCCGCGAGCAGACGACCTGCGTCAGTAAGGACCACCCGACCTGCCTGCAGTGCGGACGTCTCAAGCAGACCTTGCGCGGCGAATGCACTAACGCGGTCGGCGACATCCACGGCGAGAAATGCGGTCGGGATTCCTTCACGAAGCCGCAACCCCAGCATGACGCGCTCGACAGATTGTCCGACATTGTCAACCACTTCTGAGTCAGCAACAGGATCTTCCCCTTTGGACAGCGCTCGCGCCCAGGTGGCTGGGTGTTTGTGATTCCACCACCGAAGCCCATCCATATGCGAATGCGCACCTGGACCTACGCCCCACCAGTCGTGGTTGTGCCAATAGAGAGTGTTATGCCGACACTCGCCACCGGGCTTTGCCCAGTTGCTCACTTCATACCAGCCGAATCCGGCGGCTTGTAACTGTTCATCAACAATGCGGTAACGCTCTGCGGCAATGTCATCATCGGGTGCGGGCACCTCGCCTCGGCGCACTTGAGCAGCCAGTCGCGTGCCAGGCTCGACGATGAGTGAATACGCACTCACATGGTCCACATCGGCGGCAATAACGTCATCTAGCGTGCGACGAAGGTCGTCGTCGCTCTCTCCTGGCGTCGCATAAATGAGGTCCACATTGATGTACTCGAATCCGGCTTCCTTTGCAGCACGGACAGCACGCCAGGTGGTTTCCGGTTCGTGACTGCGCTCAAGCACCTTAAGCACCTTCGATGAACTACTTTGGTGTCCGAAAGAGATGCGCGTGAAGCCTGCAGCGCGCAACGTGACGAGACTTTCGACATCCACAGAGTCGGGATTCGCTTCGGTGGTCACTTCTGCATCGACGGATAAACCAAATCTGGTGCGAATGGCTGACAACGTTTGCGCAAGCCGTTGTGCTGGGACTTGAGTTGGAGTGCCGCCTCCAAAGAACACAGTGGACACGGGACGAGCATCGTTACGCAGGTGCTCGGAGGTTCGAGCACGCTCAAGTTCCATTTCGGCGAACTGATGCCAGGTGTCACGCGAGATGGTTGCTGAGTCACGACCGAGTTCGGCGGCGGTGTAAGTGTTGAAGTCACAGTAACCACAGCGGCTCGCACAAAATGGAACATGCAGGTAGATGCCTAACGCGCGTGAATCTGAGTTATTCACGAACTCACCGAGACTGTGCCGGTGTGATTGACTGCTGTTTCGGCATTGCCGGGTTCCGCCTTATTGAGTCACAGATATGACAGCACTACCAATATTGCGTCCAGCAGCGAAGACAGTTGCTGTCACGGTGGTGGGCGATTTCCAGACTGGACTCGCACTGAATGTGCCCTTGCTATCAGCGGTGCCTGTGATGGCTGGTGTGCCATCGCTGAATTCAACGCGCATTTGGGTGCTTGCTGGCACTCCAAGCACCGCCAATTTCGCTGGTAGAGACGCTTTAACTTTCGTGGTCCAAGACACCCCTGGAACCCAGACAGTCGTGTTCGTGGTTCCTGCGCTGGTCTTCAAACTCAGCACAACGGCCCCAGCCGAACCAAACTTCACGAATGCGCGCGCGCCGCCAATCCCGTTCGTTTTCACGGCCGCACTCGTTCCACCTGGCTTGGCGCTGATGGTCACCGACGTGTTCGACTGCGCATTTGCAATATTGACGCCAACGGTGTCACCCACACTCGCCCATGTGGTGTCGGGAGTGAGTGTCTGAGGCACTGCGCCGGCAATGATGGTGCCGGCATTGACTCCGACAGAAGCCGTGCCATTGAATGCCCGCACGCTGATTGAATAAGCGGTGCCGTCTTTTAAGCCGGTAATGGTGCATGTTGTGGTTGTGCTCTGACAAAAGGCACCGCCGGGTTGCGCAATTGCAGCAACGGCCGTGGTTGCAGTGGCCGGGGTGGCGGAAGCCACATTGGTCCACGCGACAAGGATTGATGCTTTCCGACCGGCTGCAAGCACATCTGTTGGTGCCGGCGGCGGACCTGCGTAACCAATCTTGAACACTTGACCGGCCGCACCTTTCGCGGTGATAGCGATGGGTAAACCTTCCGAAGGAGTCGCTCCCCCATAAACGAATCGCTTGCGTGGTTTGCCGTAAGCGAATTCCAGTACGTATGTTCCGGGGGCAACATAGGCAGTGAACGCGCCCTTGGAGTCAAGGTCAGCAAAAGCAGGTGAAAGCGACCATCCATCAGGGTCTGCCGAGTCGGGCGTCCAGAAGTTCACGCCGTTGGGGAACTGTGGAACAGACCCATCGAGCATGGTGACTTTGCCTGAGAACGCTGGCAACGTGGCCGTCACCAAGGCAACCTTGGCAAGCCCTGCACTAGGAACGGTGAAAACTGTTGCCTTAGCAAGGGTGCCATCGCCGCCAACAAAGGTGTCAGAATCAACGTTGTCAGCAGTTATCTGAAGTTTGTAAGTTCCAACCGGCACATAGGCCACGAAGGCATTCTTGGTTGAAATCTCCCCACAGGTTTGAAGTGGACTCCAGCCAAGGGACGCTTGAGAATCCAGAACCCAGAACGAGACACACGATGCGTTCACGAGCGCAACTTTGCTGGCTCCAGTCACCGTGCCAGAGACCGTCGGCAGCGCCGGGACAGAGTAGGTGACGCCTTTGAGCCCCACTTCGGAGATTGTGACGACGGTTGCTGTCTGCACATTCGCCCCACCGACGAATGTGTTGTCGGCGATGTTATCGGCAGCAACTTCGATCTTGTAGGAGCCAACAGAAACCAATGCGTTGAAAGAGCCGCCTGAGTCGAGTTCAATGCACGAGTTACTGCGGGTCCAATCCGAGCCTGCGGGCGACCACAGATAGAGACACATGGGGTTGACGAGGGCCTTACCTAATGAGTCCCGAACTTTCCCAGCGAAGGTTGCGGTCGCAGGTGCCGAATTGGCGGCGGTGCCAGACGTAATAGGGGTACCAAGCGCAACGAGCAGCGCGACGAGCACCGTCGCAAGTCGCGTGTTATGCCCTCGTGAACCGAGTCGCATCATGGAACCCTCCGACTTCGTGACTCCAGCGCACACGCGCGCCCCTTCCCGGTCTTATGGTGGCACAGGCCTCAGTGGACGCAAATATTCGTAAGGAACAGACCTTGGCAAGTGTCTGTGAATCAAGTCCTCACGACGCTGAGATTGTGCCACCGGAAATGGTCAGGCTACCGACCGTGATGCTCGTTGCGTACTTGCCGGCTTTGGGCAATTTCACTGAGACTGCAACCATTCCTTTGCTACCGGCAGTGCCGGTGGCCGTCACAGAGCCAGCGCTGAAGCGAACCGTGGCACCGGGAGGAACGCCATTGGCAGTCAGGCTGACTGCTTGACCCACTTTCGCGGTGGCGGGAACTTTCAAGGAGGCGATGTAGACGTTGGTGGCGGCCTTGACACCAGTTCCGGAGATTTTCAGAGCACTGATACCAGCGTTCGGAAAGGTCAAGGACGCTGTTGCCGTGCCGGAAGGTCCCACCACGACATTTTGAGAGGCGACTCCGAGGGTTCCGGTGATAGCAAGTTTTGTTCCGGCTGCCACATTAGAAATGCGCATGAGAGACGAACCGCCGGGAGCAACGACCACAGGGTCCATCACCACACGCGGCGTTGGTATTGCAGGAGTCCATTGACCCACGGCGGTGGTGGTGACTCCCCCTTCACTTTGCTGGGTGAGAGTCAACGTGTATTTCGTCCCATTTTTCAGGCTCTTGATTGTGCAGGTGGTGCCCACAGATGCACACAAGGCACCCGATGGTTGGGCCGTGACAATCGAATACGCCGGCGCTGAACTAGTGGCCGCTGCCCACGACACTTGCAATGAGCTGTCCCACGGGATGACCGTTAGCCCGGTCGGCGAAGCCGGCGCTTGCGCTGTGCCAAGCCGAAGGGTCATGCCAGTCAGGTCGACGTCTGGCACGGTGATGGTTTGTGCAGCATCGATGCTGTTACCGCCGTAGAAAGTAGAAGAACCACTTGAGAACACAACCTGCAATCGGTAAGCGCCAGGGCTGAGGTAGGACGTGAATGCACCCTTGCTCGTGAAATCCCACGCATCGCCGGAATCGACCCAACGGCTTGGCGATTCGGAGTTGAGAATCCAGATTCTTAGCGAATCCAGATTCATCGGGGCAAAGCCGTCAGCGGTCGTAAATCGACCAGCAAACATGGGTTGCGCGGTCACTTTTAAGTTCATGTTTGTGACCGGTGTGGCCGCGACCTTGATGTTTGTTGCATTCTTGAGCGTGGCGTCAGGTCCGGCGAATGCGAGATCTGCGACGTTGTCTGCCTGCACCTGCGCCCTATAGGTGCCCGGGCCGAGATACGTGACAAAAGCGCCGTTGACATCGATGTCCGCACAACCATCAGGTTGTCGAAATCCGCCCACAGCGGCCTTATCTGCTACCCAAAAGTAGATGCAGGAAGGATTCACAAGGACGCGGTCATTGTTAGCGGTTACTTTCCCAGAGACGCGTGTCATGACATCGACCTTGAGCACCAACCCCTTCAGCGCGGAGGTGGCTGGAACGGTAAAGGTTTTGGCTTTGGCTATGTCAAGTCCTCCAACAAACATTCCAGGCACGACATTGGCGGCTTCAATTTGAACTTTGTAGTCCCCTGGTGGGACGTAAATCGAGAAATCTCCGCTGTCTCCTAGTGGGTTACATACCGAACTCACCGGCGGTGGGGTGTCAATTGACCACCCACCGTCCACAGTTGCGTCTTTCGGCCACAGGTAAAGACAGTTGGGGTCCGCAAGTCCCCCACCCTTGGCATCAACGACCACACCAGAGAAATTCGGAGCCGGTGGTGCCGCTGCCACGGGGGGCGTCGCACACATCGCCAGCAGCACTGAAGTCAGCACAACTATGAGCCTGTGCCGG
>RGCY01000069.1 GCA_009918865.1 Actinomycetota bacterium | reverse complement strand
CGATGTTGCGCCCACTGTGTCAAACCTTGATGTTGGCAGTGCCGATTTGCCCCCGTGATGTCAGTGCTGGGCTCGCGCCGCTCTATGACGAGGTCGTAGCGGTTTTGCGACCCATGGTTCGCCGCGCACTCACATGGCACTACCGGATTTTTGAACCACTTGATGAGCAAACTGCTGTGGGGATGCTCGAACGCGCCGAGTAGGTGATGGGGCCATGTGCGATGTGGTGAAAACCCCACCGTTGGTGGCTGGTCGCCTCGATATGGCAGATGATCAGATGTCGTGTCGCCGCCGCGTCATCGAATCTGAGCATCCTTGAGGAGGTCACACACACTTTGGCGCGGGATAGTGCAGCGCTCTGAAGTGCGCTCGCGCTCGGTAGCCTTTGCTCATGGCCGCTAAAGACTCACGCGTTGATGCCATCGTCAGCCTCTCCAAGCGAAGGGGTTTCGTCTATCCGTGCTCGGAGATTTACGGCGGCACGCGCTCCGCGTGGGATTACGGCCCTTTGGGAGTGGAACTGAAGGAAAACATCCGCCGCCAGTGGTGGAAAGCGATGGTGCAGTCACGTGATGACATCGTCGGCTTAGATTCCGCCGTCATTCTCTCGCCAGCAGTCTGGCGCGCCTCTGGACACGTTGAAGCGTTCGTGGACCCACTCGTGGAATGCCTTGGTTGCCACAAGCGATTCCGGGAAGACCACTTGGTTGAAGAGTTCATTGAGCGCAAAGGTAAAACCGAAGCATCGTTGGCTGATGTGCCATGCCCTAACTGCGGTGTGAAGGGGCAGTGGACCGAGCCGAAGATGTTCAACGGCTTGCTCACCACGCATCTTGGGCCAGTGCAGGACGATTCATCGATGCATTACTTGCGCCCGGAAACCGCACAAGGCATCTTCGTGAACTTTGCGAACGTGGCGCTCACCGCACGCAAGAAACCGCCCTTTGGCATCGCGCAAGTGGGTAAGTCTTTCCGAAATGAAATCACTCCCGGAAACTTCATCTTCCGCACGCGCGAGTTTGAGCAAATGGAGATGGAATTTTTTGTTGAACCCGGCACCGATGAAAAGTGGCATGAGTACTGGCTGCAAACACGGTGGGACTGGTATGTCGGGTTGGGATTAAACCCGGAGAACATGCGGTTCTTCGAACACCCGAAGGAGAAACTGTCGCACTACTCAAAGCGCACTGTCGACATTGAGTACCGATTCAACTTTGGTGGTTCGGAATTCGCCGAACTCGAAGGTATTGCAAACCGAACAGACTTTGATCTCAAGACGCACAGCCAGGAATCGGGTGTGGACCTTTCCTACTTTGATCAAGAGAAGAATGAACGTTGGACTCCCTATGTGATTGAACCTGCGGCGGGTTTAACGCGTGCGATGTTCGCTTTCTTGCTTGATGCTTATGCCGAAGATTCCGCACCCAACTCAAAGGGTGGCGAAGACACACGCGTGGTCATGCGATTTGACCCACGCCTGGCTCCTGTGAAAGCCGCGGTCTTACCGCTGTCACGCAACGCCGACCTTTCGCCGAAAGCCCGAGACCTTGCAGCGCAGTTGCGTCAGCACTGGGTGGTGGACTTCGATGATGCTGGTGCAATTGGCCGCAGGTATCGCCGCCAAGACGAGATTGGAACACCGTTTTGCATCACAGTGGACTTTGACACACTCGAGGACAACGCTGTGACCATTCGTGAACGCGACACAATGGCACAAGAGCGCGTAAGTCTTGACCAGGTGCAGACATGGCTAGGCGCGCGTCTCATCGGGTGCTGACACGAACACGGCGGCACATGTGTGAGGCACAGTCGCTGATGTGGCTGGGGTGGTGAATCAGATGAAGGTGGCTGATTCAACGCACACGCCTCCACTGAGCCCTGAGCAGGCCGGAGTCCAGCAGCCGGCGCAAGTGGATTTATCACACATCCCTTGGCCATTGCAGTCATCGCGCACATCAGCAGAAGTTCCGGAGCCGTTGGTGGTGCTCGCTCCGATGGCAGGTGTCACTAACGCAGCGTTTCGGTCCATCTGTCGACGCGCGTCAGCGCAGATTGCTCCCGGATTTGGAGCCGCGTGTTACGTCAGCGAAATGATCACATCGCGTGGGCTCGTGGAACGCAATGCAAAGACACTGCGGATGGTTGCCTTCGGCGACGATGAGGACTACCGGTCTCTCCAAATCTTTGGCGTTGACCCGGTGGTGATCGGTGAAGCCGCGGCGATGATTGCTGTTGAAAACCTGGCTGACCACATTGACATCAACTTCGGTTGTCCAGTGCCGAAAGTGACACGCAAAGGCGGTGGAGCAGCCCTGCCGTGGAAGACCCCACTGTTTCGCGCAATTGTGGAAGCGGCAGTGCGTAACGCCGTGCGGTCTGACGGAACGCGAGTGCCGGTCACGGTGAAAATGCGTGTGGGAATTGATGAGCAGCACCACACCTATGTTGATGCTGGATTAGCTGCTGCCGAAGCTGGCGCAGCGTGGGTTGCACTTCATGGACGCACAGCCATGCAGTTCTATGGCGGTCAGGCGAATTGGCAACCCATCGCGCACTTGGTGCAGCTGCTGACTCCTCATGGTGTGCCGGTGCTTGGCAATGGAGACATTTGGACGGCGCATGATGCCATTCGGATGCTTGAGCAAACGGGGTGTGCCGGTGTTGTGGTCGGGCGCGGTTGCCTTGGCCGACCATGGCTGTTCGGACAAATTGCGACAGGTCTCGCTGGTCAAACAGTGCCAACCGACCCGGATGTGGCAGTCGCCCTGCATTGGCTGCGTGAGCACACACTCGCACTCATTAGCCACTACCGCGAGCACGGTGCAGATGACGGTCGCGCCGAGTTCGACCCCGAGCGCACTGCGTGCTCAGAGATGCGCAAACACATGGCGTGGTATCTCAAAGGCTTCGCCGTAGGTTCAGTGGTGCGCGCAGGACTCGGGCAGGTCCACACCCTCGCGGATATTGATGCCTTGCTTGCGCAGATTGACCCCAGACAGGCAGCCGACTCCGTGACTGCATCGAGTCCGCGCGGGCGCACGACGCCCGAGCGCGCGGTGTCGTTGCCTCAGGGGTGGCTCGACACTCGAGATGTGCCGCGTGATTTCGCGATGGCTGACGCCGAGCAGGATGTCAGCGGTGGCTGAGCACACTTCTGCAACTCCGCGCTGGCCAGGAGATGGCAAAGACTTCCGAGTCACGATGGGTTTGCACATCTGCGACCCCGATGCCTGGCTGCTGCGCGGACCGGGTGCTGATGAACTCATCGCAAACAAGGCCCGGGTGCTCGCCAAATCACACCAGATGGCAGTTGCGGTGCTCCCAGAAGGTGATGCCGCGGCGCGTGAAGCCGCGCAAACGATTTTCACTGATGTGGCTCGGCACACGAGCGACGGCGCGCAACTGTTCGACCCACTCTTGGCATCGCAAAGTGAAGATGAACAACATCCTTTGGAACGTGTGAGCCGGTTGATTGCCGAAGACGTGTGCATCATGACGCCACATGCTGCGCGCGATGGCAGCGATGCACAGGAGTATCGCCTGACCGCAGCGGTGCTGTGTGCGCCTTCTCGATGGTCGTTGCGCGAGAAACTAGGGACATCGCTGCGCAGTATTCACGCGCCTGTTCCAGGGTACGAAAGTATCGCCGCCCCAAGTGACCGATTTTTCGAGCGGCTACCAGTGGGCGACATCATGGAACGGACGAACTGGTCGGTGCTGAGTAGCCCTGAGTTGTTTCAACCAAATTCAGAGGCAGGCCGTCTCAGCGTTGCTGACGAATATGCAGAAACGCAAAGCGAAACTGAGATTCTCACCAATCGCTGGTTGCGGTTGGAGCGTCAGACATTGCGCAAGATGCCCAACACCGGCGCTGTCATTTTCACAATTCTCACGACCAACACGCGGCTTGACGACCTTGTCTCTCGAGAACCACACATTGCGTTGCAATTGGCTCACAAAATTCGCACCGCGCCGAGTGACACGCGCATTTACAAAGGTTGGCCGGATGCGGAATTGATGGCAGCTGCCTTGGAGTCAGCATGTTCGGCTGCCTGAGAATCATTCGTCGAGCAATTGTTGTGTTTACGCTCATCGGCATTGCCATCGCAGGAATTGCGGTGAGCCACGTGATGGTCACGGCGCATCGTGAGGATGCTCAGCGCACGGATGCGATTGTGGTGCTTGGTGCGGCGCAGTACGCCGGTCGACCAACCGCTCTGCTTGCAAATCGTCTTGACCACGCGCGAGTACTGCTGCGGCGTGGCATCTCTCAGCGCATCATCACCGTGGGTGGAAAGCGCCCCGGTGATGTGACCACAGAAGCGCAAGCCGGAGTCCGCTACCTGCGCAAGCGTGGAGTCAATCGTGCGGCACTTGTGCCAGTGCCGGTGGGCAGTGACACCTGGACCTCGATGCAGGCTGTGGCACAGCGCTGCAAAATGCGAGGTTGGAGCAGTATCACGATTGTCAGCGATCCGGCTCACCTTGCTCGCGCCGCTGCCATGGCTCACCGCCTTGGGTTGACCGCGCGAGTCTCAGGCACGGTTGGCGGCAGCGGCAGCAAAGTCACAGCGGCGTATGTGGCTCGAGAATCCGCCGGGCTCATGTGGTTCTGGGCTCAGCGCTGGCTGCCAGATGGTGTGCGTTCCCGGCTGCCGGCCTAGGTGGTGCGCTGGATTGACCAAGCGTCGCCGGCTCAGGAGGTGCTTGGTGCAGCCCAGTACGCCGGTCGGCTCAGGTGGTGCGCTGGATTGACCTGCCCGGCGGTCGGCTCAGCCAAGTAATCTCAGCCAGGGATCTGTGGTTCGGTTTTCGCGCGCGTTACTCGTACCTAGGTCGCGAGCCGGCACAGCATGGGGGTCGATCTCCAGCAGGCACACTGAGCACTGAAGGGGTGGGGCGATGACGCAACGCACCATCGTTGGCTCGGATGATCAGCGGTCGGCTGGCTATGACGACCATGCGGAGCAGCGGTGGGTGCCGGAGCCCCCGAAGCGCGCTGGGCGCACCGCCTTTGCCCGAGACCGCGCGCGAGTGTTGCACTCTGCAGGATTGCGCCGACTTGCCGCGAAGACTCAGGTCATCACCGCTGGACAGTTTGATTTCCCACGCACTCGGTTGACCCACACCCTTGAAGTGGCGCAAATTGCCCGGGAACTTGGTGCGGCTCTTGGCTGTGACCCAGACCTAGTGGAGGTGGCAGGTCTTGCGCACGACTTGGGGCACCCACCATTTGGTCACAACGGAGAAGACGCGCTTCACGAGATCAGCCAGGACATCGGCGGCTTTGAAGGAAATGCGCAAAGCCTGCGAGTGATGACGCGGCTCGAGCCTAAGACTTTTTCGTCACCGGAACACCCTCGTGCTGGCGCAAGTGTTGGTTTGAATCTCACCCGTGCCACCTTGGATGCGGTGGTGAAGTACCCGTGGGACTTCACGGCAGCACATGAATTCGGCACGCGTAAGTTCAATGCCTACGCAGATGATTTGGATGTGTTTGCGTGGATTCGCAGTGGCATTGAATTTTCGGATGATGGCCTGCGGCCGCGCACCTGCTTTGAAAGTCAGGTGATGGATTGGGCGGATGACGTCGCCTATTCGGTGCACGATGTTGAAGACGCAATCCACGCTGGCTGGCTACGAGTCGATGCGCTCACAGCCGATGCCGAACGCAATGAGATGGTGGCCATCGCACAAGCATCGTTTGCTCGCGGCGCAAGTGAAGCCGAACTACTCGCTGCTCTTGATCGAATCGTCTCGCTGCCTTACTGGTCAGGGGGATACGACGGTAGCCATCGCTCACTTGCAGCGTTGAAAAATGTGACCAGTCAGCTCATTGGTCGTTTTTGCACAGCAGCGCAAATAGCAACCCGGGACCGCTTCGGCGAAGGTCGACTCACGCGCTACGCCGCAACACTTGTGATTCCAGATGAGCAGCGTTGGGAAGTTGCGATTTTGAAGTCAATTGCGGTGCACTTTGTTATGCGACGCAGTGGCGCGCAGGCCTCTTATGCAGCGCAGCGGGAACTGATTCACGAACTAGTTGCGGCGATGGAAGTGCGAGGTGCGGATGCGGTGGAGCCATGGCTGCAGCCGTCGTGGCACGCGGCATCTGAAAGTGGCGATACTGCGGCCGTGAAGCGTGTCGTGCGCGATCAAGTTGCGAGTTTGACTGACACCTCAGTTGTGCAGTGGCATGAGCGGCTGTGCCTAGGACAGCGCAATCAATGACAGTTGCGTCCGGGTCGCCAAGTTAACGGCAAGCAAGCAGGAGCGGAGTGCTCCGGTATAGGCAAAGACTCTCCCTACTGCGGAACCTTGTCATGTATTATGATGCAGATTAAGAGCGTAAATCCTGTATCACAATGCATGAATTGAGGTGAGGACGGTGGTGGCGATGTCTCGCACTGCGACCGCGGC
>RGCY01000068.1 GCA_009918865.1 Actinomycetota bacterium | reverse complement strand
GCTGGCATCGTCGCCGCGGCCAGATACACCGGCACTGCCACCAGCCGCACCTGCTGCAACGACAACGCGTTACCCATTTCGCGCAGACCCATCACCGACGCGACGGTCACTAAACCGACCAGACCCCATGGTGCATACCAAGTGAAGAACAGCACTGCGCCAAGCAAAGCCAGCCCGATTGCAGTCGCGGCAGGCACATTTCGCCCGGCACGCTGGTTTATGCGCTCAACTCCGTTGCGCTCAGTGTCAGTCATGGTCGTCACCACATCGCGGACTGCCCAGAGTGCGGCGGTCACACTTCAAGCAGTTCGGCTTCCTTGTGCTTGAGCATCTCATCCACATGGCCAACGAACTTTGCGGTGGTGTCATCGAGTGACTTTTCCGCGCGACGAATGTCATCTTCGCCGGCTTCGCCATCCTTTTGCATTTTGTCTAATGCATCTTTCGCGTGGCGGCGAATATTGCGCAGCGAAACCTTGGCTTCTTCAGCCTTGTTGCGGGCAACCTTGATGATTTCCTTGCGGCGCTCTTCTGTGAGTTGTGGAAAAGTCACGCGAATCACAGAGCCGTCGTTGGTTGGGTTCACACCGAGATCAGAATTACGAATTGCAGTCTCAATGGCAGTCATTGCTGACTTGTCATAAGGCGTGATGATGACCATGCGTGCTTCGGGCACCTGGAAAGACGCCATCTGCGTCAATGGCGTCAAAGTTCCGTAGTAGTCAGCCACGAGTTTGGCGAACAGTGCTGTGCTGGCACGACCTGCACGCAAGGTGCCGAAGTCTTCGCGGGCAACGCCAATTGCCTTATCCATCTTCTCTTGGGCTTCGGCGAGAATCTCGTCAATCATCGTTGCTTCCTCACTCGTGGTGGTTGCTGATGAGAGTACCGACCCGCTCGGCACGCACGGCACGCGCAATGTTGCCCGGTTCGAGCAAGTTGAACACAACAATTGGTAGGTCGTTGTCCTGGCACAAACTGATGGCGGTGGCATCGGCCACCTTCAGGCCACGCACGAGCACTTCGTTGTAGGTGAGGGTGTCGAACTTCACCGCACTCGCAGTGGTGCGTGGGTCTGCGTCATACACGCCATCAACACCCTTAGCCATGAGCACCGCTTCGGCCTTTACTTCCAGTGCGCGTTGGGCGGCGCAGGTGTCTGTGGAGAAGAACGGCGCACCAAGACCGGCACCGAAAATCACGACGCGACCTTTCTCAAGGTGACGAATTGCGCGAAGTGGGATGTAAGGCTCAGCAACTTGGCCCATCGCAATTGCAGTTTGCACGCGTGTGGGAACGCCAACTTGCTCAAGAAAATCTTGCAACGCTAGGCAGTTCATCACTGTGCCGAGCATGCCCATGTAGTCAGCCCGGCCACGATCCATGCCGCGGTCATGCAACTGTGCCCCACGGAAGTAGTTACCGCCACCGATGACCACAGCCACCTGCACCCCGGCGTCAACAACTTCTTTGATTTGGGTCGCAATGTCGTGCACCACATCCGGGTCCACGCCGAGCCCACCGCCACCAGCGAACGCTTCACCACTGAGTTTGAGCAATACCCGTCGCAGCCCGGTTGCCGGCAGACCCGGCCACGTTGCCTGTGCTTGTGCCTGCGTCATGGTGGTCATCTTCTCGCGTTGGGTTCTCTGGAGTCCACGGGCGCGCCGGGTGTGGGTGGGCTGGCCGCTGATTGCCCCGGCTCGCGGCGCCCGAAAGCGCCGCTGCCGGGTGCGACATCAGCCTTGGCCGACCTCAATGCGGGCGAACTTGGTCACGGATGTGCCGTTGCCCTCAAGGAACTGCGCCACAGACAGTTTCGAATCCTGCACGCTGGACTGCTCAAGCAGGCAGAAGTCCTTGAAGAACGCGTTCACGCGACCTTCAATGATTTTCGGCATCGCCGCTTCTGGCTTACCTTCATTGCGAGCTGTCTCTTCTGCGATGCGCTGCTCGGTTTCAACAACACTTGCAGGAACTTCTTCGCGAGTTAGGTACTGCGGACGCATCGCTGCAATCTGCATACCCACGCCGCGTGCGGTGTCAAGGTCGCCTGTGTATTGCACGAGCACACCCACTGCCGGCGGCAAGTCCGGGCTGCGGCGGTGCAGGTAGATGGCAACATCACCATCGAAGGACACAACGCGACCAAGTTCGAGTTTCTCACCAATCACACCAGCAAGTGCTTCCACTGCATCGGCGACAGTGCCGCCATCAAGCGGCGCAGCAGCCAATGCTTCGGTGCTGCTCGCGCCAGTGGCGATAGCGGCGTCGAGCGCCTTTTCGGCAAGTGCAACAAAGTCCGCACCCTTGGCAACGAAGTCCGTCTCGCACAGTAACTCCACGAGCGTGTTGCCTTTGGCGAACACAACACCGTTGCTGGCAGTGCGCTCCGCGCCACGCTTGGCTGCTTTGGCTGCACCAGAAATACGCAGCGCTTCAACAGCCTTGTCAAAGTCGCCATTGGCTTCTTCAAGTGCCTTCTTGCACTCCATCATGCCCGCGGCGGTGAGGTCGCGGAGTTTCTTCACATCGGCGGCTGCGATGGCGGCCATGTCAATCCAATCTCTCGTGGGTGTCAGGTGGTCTGGCAGATATTTCGGTTTTGAAGTCTTGGGTGTTTCAGATTGCGAGTTCGGTTACCGCGGTGGCTTGCACACTCGCTAGCCACCGCGGTCACAACCGCAGGTGGTCACCGTCTGCAGGTGAGACGATGACGCGCGACGGATGGTCATCCGCCGTGAAGATCAGGCTTCGGCAGTCTCAGTTGCAGGTGCAGCTTCGGTGGGTGCATCAGCCGGAGCAGCTGCTGCATCGGCACCAGTTGCTTGGGCAGCGAGTAGTTCCTGCTCCCATGCAGCCAATGGCTCATCTGCAGCAACCGCGGTTTCGTCCACCGAGTGACCAGCGCGCGCCATGAGACCTTCAGCAACCGCGTCAGCGATGACCTTGGTCAGCAAGTCGACAGAACGCAGTGCGTCGTCGTTACCTGGGATTGGGTAGTCCACAACATCTGGGTCGCAGTTGGTGTCAAGGATGCCAACAACCGGGATACCAAGTTTGCGCGCTTCGTTCACCGCAAGGTGTTCCTTGTTGGTGTCAACAACCCACACCACACTCGGGGTGCGAGTCATGCCACGCAAACCACCGAGCACCGAAGCGAGCTTGATCTGCTCACGCTTGAGCAGCAGCAGTTCCTTCTTAGTCAGGCCAGAGGCGCTCGGGTTGTCAAAGTCAAGTTGCTCAAGTTCCTTCAAGCGCGCAAGACGCTTGGAGATGGTCGGGAAGTTCGTGAGCATGCCGCCGAGCCAACGCTGGTTCACGTAGGGCATACCCACGCGTGCAGCCTGAGTTGCGATTGGCTCCTGCGCCTGCTTCTTCGTGCCGACGAACATCACGGTGCCACCGCGCGCAACGCTGTCCTTGACGAACTCGTAGGCGCTGTTGATGAGACCGATTGATTGCTGCAGGTCAAGGATGTAGATGCCGTTGCGCTCAGTCAGAATGAAGCGGCGCATCTTTGGGTTCCAGCGGCGCGTTTGGTGACCAAAGTGGACACCGCTGTCGAGCAATTGGCGCATGGAAATGGCCATGGGTATTCCCTTTCGATGGTTGCTGGGTGAACGGCCGGTTTGGCTGAACACCCCCTTGGCTGCCGCGGCGCACCCCATCGCAACAGGTTGTGCACCTGCAGTGAACGGGGACCATCGCGCCGCTACCGGTGAACCGGCGGCTGCCTGTGGTAGTCGCTGACCACGCCTCTCGCATGCGAGAGCGGTTTCAGCGCCGGGGCGAGTCTACGGGGGTGTGCACAGGCGAGATTCGCCGGTCTCGCACTGCACAGCCAGGTGCGCTTCCCACCGCGCGCAGGGCTGCGCCCCCGAGCATGGGCAGATGACTCTCGTGCTACCCGTGGGCATGGCGGGCTTGTGTGCGGTGTTGGTGGTGGGCGGTGCGGTTTCGGGCTCTGGCTCTGAGTTGGTGGGGGTTCACGCTCGGTCACAAGGCGCGGTGAGCCCGGTGAGCGCGGCGGCTGTGTGGCCCGTTCAGGGGCGAGTGACACGCGCATTCAATCCCCCAGCCCATCCCTGGTTGGCCGGCCACCGTGGGGTTGATATTGCGGCTGAGGCAGGAAGTCGCGTGATTGCTGCGCGCGGTGGCACTGTGAGTTTCGCTGGCGTTGTTGCCAACACACCCGTGGTGGTTGTGCTGTTGGAAAGCGGGGTGCGCATCACATACGAGCCTGTTTCTGCACGAGTCAGCGCTGGCGATGTGGTGAGCACTGCGCAACTTCTTGGCACACTCGAGCCATCGACCCACTGCACGACGCCATGTCTTCACTTAGGTGCAAAGCGTGACCAGATGTATCTCGAACCACTCACGACTCTGGGTTTGCGACCCGTGCTACTTCCCTGGGATGAATAGGTGTGATTGTTTCGTGGTCGCGCGTTTGTCTGACAGAGATGGTGCGGAAGAAATGATGTGAGCGGTGAGTTGCGGGTCTCACAGCGGCGTGCTTTGCGAGTTGCGGGTGTGGAATTGGCAAGACTAGGCAGCGGAATGAGTGTGCATGCGCGCTTTGAGAAGCACGAGTGCGCGAGAGCGCAACTGAGATGCTCGCGACTCAGTCACACCAAGAATGTCGCCGATTTCCTTCAATGTTAAATGGTCTCCGTAATACATATCAATAACCTTGGCTTCGCGCTCGGGTAAATCAACAACCGCGGCTCGCACTTGCTCATGGCGCTCATGTTGCAGTGCTTGAGTTTCTGGGTCCGGTGCTTGCGGATCAATAAGTGATTCATGGCGCGGTCGCTCATCGGAATTTGATAGCACGACTTCATCGAGTGACTGCACCGCGGAGAACCACGATTGCTCGAGCGCTTCGGACACTTGTTGAGTGGTCAAACCAGAGATGTGTGCGATGTGAGCAGTGCTCGGGTAGTGCCCATGAGTTGCAACAAAATTCTCCACGACCTGCGCCACATTGCGTTGGCGTTGTCGCGCAAGCCTTGGAACCCAGTCTTGGGCCCGCAACTCATCAAGAACTGCGCCGCGAATCCGCAACATTGCATACGCTTCAAAAGGCGCACCGCGCGTGGGGTCGAAACGTTCGATGGCATCGAGTAGCCCTAGAACTCCTGCGGAAACGAGGTCGGAGAACTCCACTTGCGCGGGCAGACCAACCGCGACCCGGCTGGCAACCTGGCGCACCAACGGCGAGTAATGCACGAGCAGCCGGTTGCGAAGTTCTTGCTCATGCGTTGAACGCCACGCGTGCCAGAGTTTCGCAAGGTCGCTGTCTACTTCTTCGGTTGAACGAACTGGTGTCACATCAGGCACGGGGATGTGCCTGCCGATACACCTCTCGCAATCGTTCAAGGCTGACATGTGTGTAAATCTGCGTGGTGGCCAGTGATGCGTGACCTAGAAACTCCTGAACGACGCGTAAATCTGCGCCACCTTCGAGCAAGTGGGTGGCGGCGCTGTGACGCAGTGCGTGCGGCGAAATGTCGGGCAGGTCTGGCACGTGTCGTCGCACTCGCTGCACAACTGCGCGCACCACGCGTTGATCGAGTCTTTTGCCACGCAAACCAAGGAACACCGCGACACCGCTGGAATCATTGGCCACCAGTGGTCGACCTTCGTCCAACCACTGCTGCACTGCTTTCTGCGCTGGAATTCCAAACGGCACAACTCGTTCTTTGTTGCCTTTACCCAACACGCGCGCAGTGCGTTGGCTCATGTCGAGATTGGGGATGTCTAGACCCACAAGTTCACTCACGCGCATCCCCGTTGAATAGAGCAGTTCCAACATCGCAAGGTCTCGCAACGCAACTGCCGAGCCGTCGTCTGCGGCGATGGTTGCAACATCGAGTAAGTCGCTGGCTTGTCCCTGTGACAACACCGCCGGCAAAGTGGATGGAACTTTCGGGCTACTTAAACGCAACGACACATCAGCGGCGAGCACACCACTTCGATGCGCCCAGGCGCAGAAGGCGCGTGCAGATGCAACTCGTCGCGCCATCGTTCGCCGAGCAGCGTCGGCGGTGACCATCTCCACCAACCAACTGCGCAGGACTTCTAAAGACAGCTGGTGTGGTGTTGTGACGTCAACAGTCGCAGCGTGCGCTGCAAGACTGCGGACGTCTGCAAGGTAGGCACGCGCCGTGTTGGCACTTCGGTTTCGCTCCAGAAGGAGATGGCGTTCAAATTCAGCGAGCACGCTGAGCCACTGCTCACTGAGTTCGTGCGCCGCCATGCGCCTACCGTGCCATGTCAGAGTGCTGTGTGCCGGCTTATCTGGCTAAGCCACCTACCCCGGCGCTCTGTGAATGGACCTTGAGTTCGTGCGCCGCTATGCGCCTACCGTGCCATGTCAGCATGCCGTATCAACCTGCCATGTCGGACTGCCGTGTGCCGGCTTATCCGGCTAAGCCACCTACCCCGGCGCTCTGT
>RGCY01000067.1 GCA_009918865.1 Actinomycetota bacterium | reverse complement strand
GATTGCCTTCGTGTCATTGAGTAAAGGCATTCCGCTACTACCTCCAAAGAAAGCACCTACCGTCGAAGCATCGGTGCGTGACTTTGTTAGTAGCGGCAAAGTGACAATTGAGCGAGGTCAAATCTCGCACGCCGGTGCATCGGTGCTCTTTCTTGGCACTGGTAGCAACTATGAGACTGCGACGTTGCTCGTTGAGCCGACTGACACAGACCAATTCCTCAACGGCTCTTTTTCGCAACGTGGAAAAGTGTGGTGCGTTGCGGTGAAGCGAGCCGGTGGCGTTGTCGTCACTACGAATGCTGGCGTGCAGTCCAAGGCCGTCATGTGTGGCGCATTAGGTGCCCCAGTCATCGCGAGGTGATTCGAGAGCGTCTGATGTGGCGTGGTCGAAGCGGTTGATGCGCTGCCACTTTGTCAGAGCCCGTCGTAGAATTTGCCTATGAAGAAGATTGTGAAACTGGCCGCAGTGGCTGGTCTGGGGTACTGGATTTACCGCAAGGTCACCGGTCAACAGGCGGAGGCACAGTTGTGGCAGGAAGCCACGGATGGCGCTAACGGCGAGTCATCAGATGTGTTCGGTCCAGAGCCGGACGAAATCGATGATGCGGCGACAAGTCAGCCCACCGCGGATTTGCGCTAAGCGGCGTCGTGCAACCGGCTAGATGCGCCGGTTCACAGTGTTCTGACCTGCGCACAATGTGTGATGCGCGACCTGCGATACTTACGCCGCTGCTCAAGGGCAGCACCCGGGGACTTAGCTCAATTGGTAGAGCACTGCCTTTGCAAGGCAGGGGTTAGGGGTTCGATTCCCCTAGTCTCCACAATCCTTTTCGTCATCGCATTCCCTCTGATTCAAGTGAACATGAGACAACTTTGTGCTCAGCACGGTCACACCAGAAAGCGAAAACTCGGCTCGCTCGCCGAATCGCGGCTAGGCGTAGCGAAACTGAACTTGGCCTGTTCGGGCATATTCAACAAAACCGAGTCGTTGGTAGACGCCGTTACTCGTTGGGTTTGATGCATCCGCATACAACATGATGTGTTCGCACATCTGTTGCAGCTGTTCCACAACTGCCGATGTGACCGCACCGCCGAATCCACGCCCACGCTGAGTTGGTTCGGTGTAGACCGGGCCAACGCGACCAACAACCGTGCCGGCATCACCAACGGGACCGGCGTAACCGCACATCGCGACCGGCTTTCCGTCGTGCTCCCACAACCAGCCCACATCGAGCATGCGTGCAACACCTGCCTCAATGTCATGTGTGGGCAGTCGTGCTTCAACCGCGAAGTCGAACAGCCAGGTGCGCAGTAACTCGACATCGTCAGTGTTTACCCGTCGAGCTACCCCGGCAGCGACGGCAGGAGTGAACGCTCCCAGCACATAGACAACCTCAGTCATTGATGTCTCCGCCGAGACTGCGCCAAGTGCGCTTTGAAATGCAGGCATCTGGGATAAAGGTCCAGAAAAGCCGGGTAAGTCTGGAAAGACCTGAGCCACAGCCGCCGCCATTGCTGCATTCGCCGGTTCGCTCATCGGCGAGATCATGAGGTTGTGAGGCAAGGTTCGCATAGCGAGACCAACAACCTGACCTTGATCGCGTGCGATAAACCAATGGCAGGCGTCATACCTACGACCTCGGGTCACGCTGTGGGCAACCGAACCGATGACATTTGTTAGGTATGGCTCGTTGGCACGAAATTGCCTGGAAGCCTCGAGGAACTCTTCCGCAGTGCCAAACTCAATGACATCCATGTCTAACCGTATCGCCAGAGGTTCAATGACCGTTTGACGTGAGAACTATCGAGTCAACAGTCCCGGCAGCAATCGCTTCACGATTCACCGCGAGTTAGCCAAAGCCTGTCTTCCGGTGTTGGATAACGCCCATGGCCGCATCGGCCTACCCCGGTAGATGAAGGAGATTCGCATGAATCGCACGTTTGGGCGCGTTGCCCTTGCTGCAGTTGTTGCCACGATGGTTGCCGCGCTTGCCGCGTGCTCATCAGGCACCGACGCCGCCAGTTTGACTACGGTGACTAAAGGCAAGTTGACCATCGGCACCGGTTTGCCGGCCTACGCACCGTGGGTGCTGAACGACAAGCCGGAAAGCGGCGAAGGTTTTGAATCTGCTGTGGCGTATGCAGTGGCCGAGAAACTAGGTTTCAAGAAAGAAGATGTTGTGTGGGTGCGCACCTCATTCGATCAAGCAATTGCACCAGGGCCGAAGAACTTTGACTTCAACTTGCAACAGTTCAGCATCACAGAGGAACGCAAGAAGAGCGTTGATTTCTCCACGCCTTACTACTCAACGACTCAGACCGTCGTCACTGTTGCGGGCACCAAAGCGGCAAATGCCAAATCGATTGCTGATTTGCAATCCACTTTGCTGGGCGCACAAGCCGGCACAACTTCCTATGCAGCCATCACTGATGTCATCAAGCCGACTCAAAAGGGTCTCGCCTTCAACACGAACGATGACGCTGTTGCGGCGTTGAAGAACGGACAAGTTGATGCGCTTGTCATGGACTTGCCGACCGCCCTTTACGAAGCCGCCGTGGATTTGACGAACGGCAAGATTGTCGGCCAATTGCCGACTGCCAAGAAGGGTGATGAGTTCGGTCTCGTGCTTGACAAGGGCAGCGCGCTCACAGCCAAGGTTTCTGCGGCAGTGGATGCACTGCGGACAGACGGCACGCTGGGCAAACTCGAGCAGAAGTGGCTCACAGCGTCCGCTGGTGCGCCAGTTCTGAAGTAGTAACACTTCCGAAGCAACACCGCACATGCCGGCACGCGAGTGATTACTTCCAGTGGCGTCGACCCTGCTTCACCGAGTCAGGTCGAGCAGGGTCGACGCGCATATCGGGAACAGCGTCGCCGACGTTCCACCTTGGTTTCACTTGCATCGACTCTGGCATTTGCGGTTCTGGCGTGGTTGGCACTCGTCAACTCACCAGGTTGGTCTCGCGTCCAGTCATCGTTTTTTGATTGGGAAACTGCCCGTGCAGCACTTCCACGGGTCCTCGAAGGACTCGTGCTCAACCTACGCGTTCTGGTTTTCTCGTCCATTGGCGTGCTTATTTTCGGCTTAACTCTCGCGCTGCTACGCACTTTGCGTTCACCCATCTTCACGCCCGTGCGGTTACTCGTTCGTGGCTATGTTGACTTGTTTCGTGGAATGCCACTCATCATCGTCCTTTACCTTGTGGGCTTCGGCATACCCGGTTTGCGGTTGGAATGGCTGGGCCGCGTTCCAGCAGAAGTGCTCGGCACTATCGCACTCATCTTGACCTACTCTGCTTATGTTGCCGAAGTGTTTCGAGCTGGCATTGAGGCAGTGCATCCGTCGCAACGGCTCGCAGCCCGCTCACTCGGTCTCACGTACGCACAGTCCATGCGCCTCGTCGTCTTGCCACAAGCATTTCGCAAAGTTGCACCACCGTTGATGAATGACTTTGTCTCATTGCAGAAAGATGTGGGACTTATTTCGGTACTTGGCGCGGTCGACGCTGTGCGAAGCGCTGGGATTGAAGTGTCACGCTTTGCCAACTTCACTCCCTATGTGCTCGCAGGTTTGTGTTTCGTGGTGCTCGCGATCCCGATGATTCGAGTCACAGATGCCTTCACTGCACGACTTGCGCGCCGCGAGCAAACCGGTGGTGTTTTGTGACCACGCCGGCAGCTCAATTGGTTCTGCATGCAACACAGGTGCACAAATCTTTCGACGGCACGGCGGTGTTGCGCGGGGTTGACCTAGAGCTCTACCAAGGACAGATAGTTGCCCTCATTGGTTCATCAGGGTCAGGTAAGTCGACACTCCTGCGGTGCATCAACTTGCTTGAACAAGTCAACGACGGCCAGATTTTCCTAGGCGAGCAAGACATCACAGACCCGCGAGTCAATCAAGACGAGGTGCGTCGGAACATTGGTTTGGTGTTTCAGGCCTACAACTTGTTTGCACATTTGAGTGTTCGCGAGAACATCACTCTTGCACTAAGAAAGGTCAAAGGCATTGAGCCGGAGGCTGCTAACTCGCGTGCTGAGGCGCTCCTTGAGCGCATTGGACTTTCGGAACAAGCAAATTCATACCCAGACAAACTTTCTGGTGGTCAGCAGCAGCGCGCCGCCATTATGCGCGCCGTGGCGCTTGAGCCCAAAGTGCTACTCCTTGATGAGGTCACATCCGCACTCGACCCTGAACTTGTTGGCGAAGTACTTGAACTCATTCGCGAGTTAAAGCAGCAGGGAACCTCAATTGTGATGGCAACCCATGAATTGTCCTTTGCCCGAGATGTGGCGGACTGGGTGTTGTTTCTCGACCAAGGCCGAATCGTCGAAGAAGGTCCGGCAGCGCAGGTGCTTGGTAACCCCCAACAGCCGCGCACCCAAGAATTTCTCTCACGCCTGCTCGATTGAGCACTCGTCGCTGCCGTTCGCGTAACTCTGCGCGCCACGAGCTGCTCGTGAATGCCGATGCCGACGGCAGGCAGAATGAACAACGCGACCCCGCAGTTGCCCAACTGCGAGGTCGCGTTGCTGTAGCAGCGGAGGATTAGCTGCCGTAGATGGTGGTCCAGTTACTCACCGTGAGGCGAAGCAGCTGACCGCCTTCAACAAGCTCCTCAGCCTTCCCCTTGCCCGTGCCTGGGGTGAGCTCCTTCGCTGAGTGCACTTGTGCGTCGAAGAGGTATGTGTTCGGTCCGAGAAGTTCAGATGCATCGATGATGCCGCTGGACTCTTCGTCTTGAGTGATGAACTGCGGACCGCCTGGTGTGAAGCGGTTGGCGTCAAAGCGTGCAATCTCTGCGAATGCACCATCGCTGATGCGGTAGGCGAAGATGCGCGAGATGACGGCGTTGTTGCCCGGGTCTTCCTGGATGAGGATGTTGCCCTTGCTATCCACAACGAGGTTGTCAATCTTGTTCATCGCAGGACCGGTGGTGCCGTTGTAGCTCGGCAATGATGTGTTGTCGAGTAGCAATGTGACGGTGCCACCTGCGAGTGGGTTATTGATGTCGTTGAAGACCATCTTCCACAACCCACCGCTTGTCATCACACCGTTGCTTGGCCCACCTTGCGTAGTGATGAAGTAGTAGACGTTCGGGTTGTTCGGGTCGAAGTGACCGTCCTCAACTCGACTAAGACCAGTTCCAACCAAATCCGCCTGGGTGTTCTGCGCGGTTCCGGTCTTTGTCGTATCGATTGCTGCGAGGGTGAACGGCGCAGCCTGGCCCTTGGTGTACTTCGAACGGAAGATGGTGTCCGTGGCAACGCGGTTTCCATCTGCGTCATTTATGCGCATGACATAGGAACTGCCGCCTGTCAGACCAGTGCGTTCTGCGAAATTACCCGAGGTCTTCTTGGTGCCGCTGTAGACCCACACCTGGCTCTTGTCGTCTGAACCATCCTCGTTGCCGATGGTGATTGTCTTGAGACTTGGGGTAGTCGGCGCGACAGTGACGTTCTCCCATGAAGCACGACCCAAGTCAGGGAGTTCGAGGGCTTCGCCAGAGTTGACGTTCACAGCGAAGACGCGACTTTCGTTGCCGCCTTCTTCAACAGCGAAGTAGATCGGGTCTGTCACGCCGTAACGGGAAGACAAGGTGTTGTAACGCAATTGCCCTGGAGTCGCCAGTGAGCCACTGCAGAAGCGGTTAAAGGCGGCAATGTCACCTGCAACGGTTGGCGAACTTGCCCAGCCACTACCGGTCCAGAACTTCACTGACTTGATGAGGTCTCCACCTGAGACGAGGCTGCCGTCACTCTTGAGAATCCAGCGAGAAACGAATGCACCTTTTTGTCCATGTGCGCGCACTAGGCCCTGCGCGGGCTGCAACTCGTGGTTCATCAGCAGCACAGCGCTGTTGTTCGAGATTTTCCATAGCGCCAATGCGTCGGGAACTCCAGCCATGTTGTAGCCAGACACCCCAGCATCACCGGTGGTGAGCAGCGATTGGATTGTCACAGCATCGCTGCTGCCGACAACATACGGAGGCACGAGCGTGTTGGGACCGCTGATGTTGCGGAAACCCGCAGCTGGCGGATTGTCAAAGATGTTTGTCAGTCCCGCAATGGCAGGTGTGACTGTGAGACCGGTGACGGCCACAGCGGATGCCGCGCCAAGAAGCAGTCGCTTCTTGCCCGGAGATAACTTGCTGTGCATGGATGTCTCCTTTAGATTCTGTCGCCAATCGACGACGTGGAAAGCAAAGTCGTTCAATGTGACTACGGCGCTCCTCTGAAGTGAAGACCGCGTAACAAACCAATGAAGTTCCTTCAACCGATTTACCGCATGTTCACGTTGGGTAGCATTCGACAAACGAACGGAAAACGAACCGGGAATGGGAGGTGTCGCATGACGAAGATTCTTGTCGTTGACAACTACGACTCCTTCGTGTTCAACATCGTCCAATACCTCCAACAACTTGGTGCTGATGTGACGACCCTGCGCAATGACGCTGTCACAATTGCCGACCTGGACAACAAAGCCGGCTTGCTGATTTCCCCCGGACCGGGCGCACCGAGTGAGTCTGGGCGCAGTCGTGAAGTTGTGGAAGAAGCGATTAAACGTGACATTCCTGTGTTGGGGGTATGTCTTGGTCACCAACTCATTGGTGAAATGTTTGGTGGGCGAGTTGATCGGGCTCCAGAACT
>RGCY01000066.1 GCA_009918865.1 Actinomycetota bacterium | reverse complement strand
CCTTGGCTTTGCAACGCCAACTCATTGAGCGCGACCTACCACGCTTGGCGGATTCCCTGAGCAATGCTCTCGAGCGACCTCTGACCTATGCGGTGCTCAAGGGTCGGCACAACTATGTCTGCCTTGAGAAACTCAATCGCGAAACACTTGATGACGAGGGTGAAGAAGCGCTCTTTGAATCACCGACTAGTGCATTGGGTCGCCAAGCCAAGGCACTGCGCACCTGGGCGGATCAAACTGATTCTGGAGATCGTGATGACTACCCCGAAACACTCGCTCCGCAATTGTGGCGCAGCGTTTCGGTGCAAAGCCGCGAGTGCGTAGGCGTCGGTGCCTGCCGATTTGGCCAGGAGTGTTTCGCAGAGCGCGCACGCGAGCGCGCACGGGAGGCGGACATCATTGTCACAAACCACGCAATGCTCGCCGTTGATGTGATGGAGCAAATCCCAGTTCTACCCGAGCACGACGCACTGGTGATTGACGAAGCCCACGATCTCGTTGATCGGATGACAAGCACGGCAACACTCGAGCTCAGCGCTGCAGCCGCGGAACGTGCCGGTTCGCGAGCGCGTCGCTTCATCGGCGAAGACCTCCACGGCGACATCACCAATGCCGCGCAACGACTTGACGCGGCACTGGCAACTCTGGCCGGCGCTCCGGGTAGCACCACCACGATTGAAAAAGTGCAGGGAGAACTTTTCCAAGCGCTCGTTGGAGTGCGCGATGCCTGTCATGCTGCGGCAACTGCACTCACTGTGGAACGCGATAGTTCAGATGCTGAGTCGGCGGCTGCTCGTCAACGTGCGCGCGGTGCCGTGGACGAGGTGCACGACGCCGCCGGCTCGCTGCTCACCGCATCACATCGAGAAGTGGTGTGGGTGTCATCGCATGAACGGCGTGACCCCAGTATTCACATCGCGCCCCTGTCTGTGGCTGATGTTCTGGGCGCACGACTATTCAACGACCGCGCGGTGGTGTTGACCAGCGCCACACTCACACTTGGTGGTTCTTTTGATTCGGCTGTTGCTGCTGTTGGTTTGAACGCGGGCGATGGCCATGTTGAATGTGACGTTGGTTCACCCTTTGACCACAATCGGCAGGGCATTTTGTATTGCCCAGCGCACTTGCCACCGCCAACGATGGACGGAGTGTCGGGTGCCGCGCTCGCTGAGCTTGCCGATCTCATCATCGCGGCAGGTGGTCGCACCCTTGCCTTGTTCTCATCGTGGCGCGGCGTCGAACGAGCACATGAGTATCTTGTTGGTGCTTTCGAGCAACGCGGGGTAGCGCAGAGTTTGCCTTTACTTGTTCATCAACGCGGCGATGCCGTCGGAGAACTCGTGGGTCGGTTTGCTGCGCAACCTGAACTAAGCCTTCTAGGCACGTTGTCACTCTGGCAAGGTGTTGACGTGCCGGGTCAGACATGTTCGCTGGTTGTGATTGATCGCATTCCGTTCCCAAGGCCCGATGAGCCAGTCACAGCCGCTCGCTCGCGAGCCGCCGATGAAAGTGGTCGTAGTGGTTTTGCGGCTGTGACGATGCCCCGTGCGGCCCTGTTGTTAGCGCAGGGAACTGGTCGGCTCATCCGGAGTGTGGACGACCGTGGAGTGATTGCGGTGTTGGACAGCAGACTTGCAACAAAGTCGTACGGCGCTTATCTGCGCGCGAGTTTGCCACCGTATTGGTGGACAACGGACGCAGCTCAAGTACGCACGAGTTTGGAGCGTTTACGAGACGAATCACACTCACACGTGTAACGGCAAAACTGACGTTCTTCGCCTTGCTGTTGTCCGGTCCGGGATTCACACCTTGCGTAACACGGTCACGACTTTGCCCATGATGCTGGCGCTGTCGCCGGCAATCGGCGTGTAGTCGCGGTTACGCGGCATCAACCACACATGACCATCCCGGTCACGCTTGAAGACCTTCACGGTTGCTTCGTCATCCAGCAGTGCCGCGACGATGTCGCCCTGTTCACATGTATTTTGCTGACGCACGACGACCCAGTCGCCGTCACAGATGGCCGCATCCACCATGGAATCACCAACTACCTTCAGCATGAACAACGCGCCGTCGCCAACGAGTTGCTTGGGTAGCGCGAAAACATCTTCAACGTGCTCAGTGGCTGTGATTGGCCCACCAGCCGCAATCCGACCCACCAACGGCACCAACGTGGAGTGTGCGGTGATGTCGTCGCTGACCGCGACCGACCGCTCGTCACCGGCAAACTCGGACTCCGCGACATCTCCTGCAGACGGCGACGTGACGGTGATGCCGCGCGACACACCACCAGCCTGGCTGATGAGTCCACGTGCCTGCAGCGCTTGAATCTGGTGCTGCACACTGGATGTGCTGCTGAGCCCAACCGCATCCGCAATCTCTCGCATCGACGGTGGGTAGCCGCGTTCCTGCGTGCAGGTCACGATGAACTGCAAAATCTGCTGCTGCCGGGCTGTCGGGCCGGGGTTGACGCTCGATTTACTCGACTTACGCGAGCGACGACCCTGTTCTAGCGCGATGACCTTGCCAGGTGCGTCGTCCCCGGTGCTTGCTGGCTTCCCCAGTGAGGATTCGGGGGCAACATCGTCCGCGTTCATATTGGCCTTCCTTCACGCACATAGTCAGTCCTTGGCACTGCTGGTTTGAGCGACCAGCCCTGGCACTAACGCTCTCGCTACCGGCGACATCTGCGCTACCGGTCACTGCTGCTCTGCCAGCTATGTCATCCCTCGGTGGGGATGACACGCTGAGACTAGCCGTCCTGGCACAAGAAATCAAACATTTGTTCGACCCGAGTGTTGCCAATGTCTGCCCCCCATGCTACAAATCGCACATGCGTTCGTTCGAACACCCGTTCGAATAACCACGCGGGCACCCACGCCGATAGGTGTGCGCGGTAGTCAGATGCAGGAGGAATCAACATGGCCACAGTCACCGTCATGGAGTCGTCCCGACCACTGCGCGTGCGCGCAGGTCAACAGGCGTGGGCATCAACTCGTTCAGGAGCAGCCTGCGATTCAGTGAGCGGTCAGGCGCAACGCACTGCTCCTGCGCGGCAGCGTTCCGCGGCCAGCACGTCTGTGCGCTTAACTCGCCGTGGTCGACTTGCGGTGAGCATCACTAGCGCGCTGCTCACGGCTGTCGCCGGCGCCGCACTGCTGACGTTGGCAACGAGCACTGATGTGCAAGCCTCAAGCACCACATCCACCTACACGGTGCAGCCGGGGGACACGTTGTGGGCCATCGCTGGACGCATCAACCCGGGAGCTGACCGTCGCGACACAGTGGCAACCCTGTTGCGCCTCAACCCTGCGGCATCTGGTGGTCTGAGCGCAGGTCAATCCATAGCGGTTCCTCAGTAATTCGGCTTGAGTTTCGGCGCCTAGTTGTCTGCCGTCCATGCCCTGGCTGATGATCAGTTTTCAGCGCTCCGAAACTCAGGTGTCGTAGGCGTGGCGCGAGCACACGACACGCCGCGTGAGCGCAGGCCATGCCGCCTTGTCTGCCGCATGACCTGCGGTTTTTTATCCACCTGCGCGACACGAAAAATTCACTTTCACCGGGTACTTGCCCCCAGAGACTCAACCGCGTAGAGTCCTACATCTAGTGGTTACACCAGTGTGATTTGTCCACAGATAGTGGTTCTGAGCACACAGGTTGTCCCCAAGATGTCCCCAAGAAAGCCCCTTGATCGTCCCCACATCAGGGCAGTGTCGGCTCTTTTCGCCGCCGATACCACCCCGAGTGCTCGGTTTTTGGGTCCACAAAATTGTGAGGAGGTGCGCGATGAACTGTCCATTTTGCAAGGCAGATGACACCCGAGTGATTGATTCGCGCATTGCCGATGACGGAACCGCCGTGCGTCGCCGTCGCCAGTGCTCGGATTGTTCACGTCGCTTCACAACTGTCGAGCAGATGACACTGTCCATCCTCAAGACCAGTGGGGTAGTCGAACCATTTAGCCGCACCAAGGTGCTCGCCGGCGTGCGCAAGGCGTGTCAGGGGCGTCCGGTGGACGAGGCAGCCCTTGGATTGTTGGCACAACGCGTTGAAGACAACTTGCGTGCAACTGGGGTGTCGGAGATTCCCAGTGTGGAAGTAGGACTTGCAATTCTTGCGCCCTTGCGCGAGTTGGATGAAGTTGCTTACCTGCGTTTTGCGTCGGTGTACCGCTCGTTTGACACCCTTGAAGATTTTGAAGCCGAAATTGCGCTGTTGCGAGCCGAAGGTCCACCGACAGCCGTCGAGCCACCGACCCGCGTGGGTCATACATCGGGCCAGTGAGCCCTGGGTCGTGAAGACCCACACCGCAGCACCACGCACCACCACGAGTTAAAAAACCAGACACACTGATGAAGGGGAAGACGCAATGACCGAGACCGTCGGGACCTCAAGCGGTAAGAAGACCGCGGGCCTGAAACTGCAACGGCTCTACACCACACCAGGGGTGCACCCGTATGACGATGTGACGTGGGAGCGTCGCGATGTCGTGCAAACCAACTGGAAGACCAACGAAGTGGTGTTCGAGCAGCGGGGTGTGGAGTTCCCTGACTTTTGGTCAGTCAACGCGTCCACCATCGTCACCACGAAGTATTTCCGCGGCGCCGTGGGCACTGAAGTGCGTGAATGGAGCCTGAAGCAGCTCATCGACCGTGTGGTTCTCACCTACACCAAAGCCGGTCGCGACTTCGGCTACTTCAGCTCAGAAGCTGACGCCGAAATCTTTGAGCACGAGCTCACCTGGATGCTGTTGCACCAAGTGTTCTCGTTCAACTCGCCAGTGTGGTTCAACGTTGGCACGTCTTCACCGCAGCAAGTCAGCGCCTGCTTCATTCTCAGCGTGGACGACACCATGGATTCCATCTTGAATTGGTACCGTGAAGAAGGCCTGATCTTCAAGGGCGGTTCGGGTGCTGGTCTGAATCTTTCGCGCATTCGCTCAAGTAAAGAACTGCTGTCCAGCGGCGGCACTGCAAGCGGCCCGGTGTCATTCATGCGCGGTGCAGATGCCTCGGCCGGCACCATCAAATCTGGTGGCGCCACTCGGCGCGCAGCGAAGATGGTCGTGCTCGATGTGGATCACCCGGACATCGAAGAGTTCATTGAGACCAAGGTGCGTGAAGAAGACAAGATTCGCGCGCTTCGCGACGCTGGATTCGATATGGATCTTGGTGGTAAAGACATCGTTAGTGTGCAGTACCAAAACGCAAACAACTCTGTGCGTGTGAGTGATGAGTTCATGCGTGCCGTGGATGCCGGTAGCGAGTTCGGATTGCGCGGCCGCGCCACTGGTGAAGTTGTCGAAACTATCGACGCCAAGGGTCTTTTCCGTCGCATGTGTGAAGCGGCGTGGGCATGTGCTGACCCGGGCATTCAATACGACGACACCATCAACGACTGGCACACCAACCCCGAGACCGGTCGCATCACTGCATCCAACCCGTGCAGCGAGTACATGTCGCTTGACAACTCTTCCTGCAATCTCGCGTCGTTGAACCTGTTGAAGTTCCTCAAGGACGATGACACCTTCGATGCTGCGACGTTTGCAAAAGCCGTTGAGTTCATCATCACTGCGATGGACATCTCCATCTGCTTCGCAGACTTCCCGACGGAGCCAATTGGCGACACCACGCGCAAATATCGCCAGCTTGGCATCGGGTACGCAAACCTTGGCGCTCTGCTGATGGCCTGCGGTCTTGCCTACGACAGTGAAGGTGGCCGCGCACTTGCAGGTGCCATCACCAGCCTTATGACAGGAACGGCGTACAAGCGTTCGGCTGAACTTGCAGGAATCGTCGGCCCTTACGAAGGTTATGCACGCAATGCTGAGCCGCACAAGCGCGTTATGCGCAAGCACGCCGCTGCTAATGAATCGGTGCGTGAAGTCACCACACTCGATGGAGATGTCACGCGTTTGGCGAGCAAGATGTGGAACGAAGGTAACGCGCTCGGTGAAGTGAATGGCTGGCGCAACGCGCAAGCATCGGTGCTCGCACCAACCGGCACCATCGGCTTCATGATGGACTGCGACACAACCGGTATTGAGCCTGACTTCTCATTGGTCAAGTTCAAGAAAATGGTCGGTGGCGGTTCCATGCAAATCGTCAACCAGACTGTGCCGCGGGCGCTGCGCAAACTTGGCTATGGCGAAGAAATCATCGAAGCCATCGTCTCCTACATCAGTGAGCACGGACACGTCATTGATGCTCCTGGCCTCAAGCCGGAGCACTATGAAGTATTTGACTGCGCCATGGGTGCACGTGCCATTGAGCCGATGGGGCACGTCCGCATGATGGCCGCCTGCCAGCCATTCCTTTCCGGTGCCATCTCCAAGACTGTCAACATGCCTGAGTCGGCAACGATTGAAGATGTCGAAGAGATTTACTTCCAGGGCTGGAAGCAAGGTTTGAAGGCATTGGCCATCTACCGCGATAACTGCAAAGTTGGTCAGCCGCTCTCGGATGCTAAGGCCAAGAAAGACGACACGAGCACCCCGGCAAGTGAGCAGGTGCAGGTGGAGTACCGCCCGGTGCGTAACCGGTTGCCGAAGTCACGCCCAAGCCGCACGGTGTCGTTCTCGGTTGCCGGTGCTGAGGGTTACATGACCGCAGGTTCGTACCCGGATGACGGTCTTGGTGAAATCTTCATCAAGATGA
>RGCY01000065.1 GCA_009918865.1 Actinomycetota bacterium | reverse complement strand
GACCTTGCGGTCGCGACCCTCAACGATAGGGAAGGGATGTCCTCAGTACGCCCGGGCCGAAGCGTCCTGTGGGTACATGAACTTGGTGACAGCCCACGCGGCGACACCAGCGACCAGCTGGACAGCCACGAGCACCAGTGCGCCGACGAAGCTCGGTCCGACCTTGCCGGAGAAGATGCTGCCGAAAGCAACTGCCGGGTTTCCGAGACCCTGCGGGAACACCGCGAGCACAGTCACCCAACCACCGAGGGCGAGCGGAACGAACGCGGCGCGACCCGCGCGGATGCTTGCGTGAACAACCATCACCAGCACGAATGTCGCGACGAATTCAGAAACGTAGAGCCAGGCACTGATGGTGCCCTTGGAACCAAAATTGCTCGGCGCGGAACCGGTTGCGGCGTACACGGCCAGGAACGCGCCGAAAATGCCTCCGAGAACCTGTGCCACGAAGTATCCGAGGAACTCAGTGGCGCTGAGGCCCTTGAACAGGAATGCGCAGAGCGAGACCGCCGGGTTGAAGTGCCCACCCGAGACGGCGCCGAACACCACGACCATCACTGCCAAGACCAGACCCACGGTGAATGCGCCACCGAAGCGATCCGCGTACTGCAGCAGACCGATGCTCTTGAAGTCAGTCGTTGATGTCTTGATTGAGTTGAGGCGGATGATGCCGGTGACGATGCGTCCCGAGCCGATAACCGCGACGAGCAGCAGAGCCGTGCCGATGAACTCGGCGACGAGTCTGCGAGCAAGAGTGTTGTCCATAAGTGTCAAGGTTTCCACACCAACCTAAGGGAACTATGAATTTCACCAACGACACGCCCGCCGCCAAGAACGGCAATCTGCGCCCAACTGCGCTCAGAAATCGGGATTTGAAGTTCATCAAGCACTGCAGCGAGCACCGCAGCACGTGCCCGAGTGGAACCATCCGACACCTTGATGGCGGTGCCAACCGCAGGTATTCCGGGGCTCACATAGGCCGCAGCGAACACGCCTTCTGCCCCATCCTTCACCAGTAACCCGGGCACAGCATGCATTGCTGCTGTTACATCTCGCCCGGCTCCCGCTACCAAGATTGGGTGTGCACGCATCGCTTCGGCCACCCGTGCTTCATTAGTTCCATGCTCGGCTGTGACGAGGCCCAGATAGCCGCGAGCGAGTCCTCGGGTGGTTCCACTGAACAAAGGCGCGCCGCAGCCGTCCACCGCTACGTGCTCAATGGCATCACCGGTGATGTCGCCGATGCGCGCACGGATGTGTTGCTGCAACGGATGCGTTGGGTCAAGGTAATCGTCAGTTGACCAGTTGTTGATGACACAGGTAGCCAACATGGCGGAATGTTTGCCAGAGCAATCTCCAAATATGGATGCTTTCTCGACAATGCCCTGCTCGCGTAAGGCGTGACGCGCTCTCGGATCCATTGGGAAACCTGGCGTATTTTTCAATTGCGATTCAGTGAGCCCGACTTTGGCCAGAATTCCACGCACCGTGTGCAGATGGTCCGGTTGGCCCGAGTGTGAGGACGCCATAACCGCGAGCTCTTCTGAAGCCCACGGAGTGCTGGCGAGACCGGCATCGAGCATGGCTACTAGTTGGAACGGCTTTAGCGCGGACCGCGCAAACATTGTGGCGCTTGTGTCGCCAGCATGAGCGATTTCGGATTCAGCGCGAACGACGCTAACGATGCCACGATGTCGAGACTCGACGAAACCATTTCGAACGACGTCGGCAAGTTCCGAATCAGGTGACATGTCCGTCATGCCAACAGATTGTTCACCCCTGCCTCCCCATTTCGGTGGCGCACCGTGAGTTCAGCACTCATGAGATCCACAACAGCCTGCACTTTGCGACGCACATCACTGACTTCTCGCTCGTGGTGGGCAACTTGAGCCCGTACTTCCTGCAGACTCTCATCGCGTAGGGCTGTCACATAGGAAACTGCTGGGTCAGCAATGAGCCGCTCAACAGCGCGGCGGTGCTCTGTGAGTCGCGATGGCTGACCAGGCATTGCTTTCGGGCTGCGGCCAAGCGCCGGCGGCGGTGTCGAGAGAATGCGGACAACTTCCGCGACCACATCTGCAGAGTCTCGGCGAGACGCTCGTCTCGATATTTCTGCATCGAGCATGTCTAGGCGACCGTGCAGAACTCGTCGCACATATGACAGGTCGTTTTCCTCAGCATCGGCTTCCATGCGCCGAGCACGCAGTTCAGCAATCGGCATAGCGGAGAGGTTGGCAACAAACTCAGGATCAAGTACTCGGTCAATGCGCCGACGGGATTCGGGTTGCGCAGTCTCGGTCATCCCCCGATGGTCACACCAATGCTGAGCAGATGGGCAAGGAATCTGCTACGAACGCCCATCTGGGCTAGGTGGAGCGAGCGTGGTCACCGATGATGACAATCGGCTCTTGTGATGCCTGCACGGTAGTTCCACTTGCCAGTGTGATGTGTAGCGTGGCATCAATTGGGGTGTTTCTGCGCACCAGCGCCAAGGCGATGTGCCCATTTTCGTGATGTGCGAGCGCGCTACCCAGATGACCCACATCGCGGCCGGCTGAGTCCATGACGGCTGCTCCGGGCGTGGGTAGATCTTCTGTGGTGCCGTCAAGGTGGAGCAACACCAGCCGCCGAGGTGGGCGACCTAAATTGATGGTGCGCGCGACCGCTTCCTGGCCGCGGTAACAACCTTTGTGTAAGTGAACTGCAGAACCAATCAGACCAACTTCATGAGGGAGGGTGCGGTGGTCAATGTCAATTCCAAGACGCGGAACTCCCGCAGCAACGCGCGCTGCCTCCCATGCCCATAAGCCAGCAGCAGCACCTGAGTGCGAAACGCCATCACGCGGCACGATTGCGAGCACCGCCGGCCACGCAGCAGGGCGCTGGGGCACATATGGATCAGCATCAGACTGTGGGGTAGCGAGCGCTGCCGGCGCACACCAGAACGCAAGTGCGTCGGGGAAACGGTTGCGAGCACCGTCATTGGTGGGGTTCGTCATAAGGGCGCCCACGACGGCATAACTAGCACTGACATCTGCGATGGCAATGTCATACATGAACACCATCGACTGCAAGTAGGAACACAGTGCTGAAGTCGTGCCGGGTTCAACAATCAGCCAGGTTGCTGCCGCATCATCGACCAGTTTCACATCGTGCTCAATATGACCAGTTGCAGAAAGCACCAACGCGTGAGCACTGTGTCCTGCTGGCAGGTCAGCTACCGCCTGCGTCAAGAGCAGATGCAACCAAGCCAAACGATCTTTCCCCGTGACACGCACAACGCCGAAATGCCCAAGATTGACATGCGCCTCTTCGCGCAACAAGTTTCTTTGCTCCGCGAAGGGGTCGCCCAGATTCCATGGCACCGCAGAATCGGAAACAAATGACGAGCCGACTTGCGTTGGTTCAACATCAGTCATGTCAGTTGCCTGTTCCACACGACGCGCACAAACCCGCCATCGCCATGTGCGTTGGGTCAATGTCAAAACCCACGTCATCGCGAATCCGAGCTCGCAGTTCAGTGGCAACATCGACGGAAGCAGACACAACAGTTCCGCATTTCTCACACACCAGGTGAATGTGGGCATGGTCTTGAACTGCGTGATAAGTCAAAGGAGCATGGCCAAGGTGAGTATGCGTCACCAGCGACGCTGCCTCAAGGGCTTCAAGTGCGCGGTAAACGGTGGACAAAGTCAGACCCGGGGACTCGGCATCCACTTCTCGCAGAATTGCTTCCGGTGTTGCATGCTGCAGCCGGTTCACTGCTGAATAAATCTGAAATCGCTGAGATGTCACACGCATACCACGCTCGCGCAATCGCGATTCGAACTGCTCGCGCGGCACACCTGTCACAGCGATGTCACCCGTTCAAGTTCGGCCGAGACATGCGACGCGAGTGCATGACCAAGCGCCTTCATGTCCATAACCCACATCAACTTCTCTCCGACTAACCCATACATGCGAGTGCCACCGGAGTAGTCCTTCGCGGTTTCCGTTCGCAGGAGACCAGCCGTGCGCAATTCCATTCGTGCGCCAGTGATCTTTGCATCGACTAAACCAGTCACGGTGACATCGCCAACCCAAATCTCGACGTAGCCAGTGGGATGCGCAAGCAGCATCTCAACCGCGTTATCGGGGGCTGGGCGGAGGTAACCCGTCTCAGCTGCCAAGAGCTCCCCTTGAGATCCGTCAGCAAGCAGGCGCGTCGTGCGCGAGTGGTAGTGCAGGAACGGACGACCATCGGTTGTGAATACGACTTCTTGCAGGAATTCAAAACTTTCGTGGTCTGTATAGCCACCGACTCCACGACCACGCCACACCCCGAGCAGCCACGACAGCGGCAGAATCGGAGCAGGCAGACTTGAAGGCAGTGCATCGCCTTGACTTACGGCATTCGCCGCTGCGGTTTCGAAGAACACGCCACCATCGTAAGCGTCAGGCTGCATCAGAGGTGCGGTGCAGACGACCCGGAAGCGCAGCCACACTCGCTGGGTAGCATGAGCCGTTGTTAAGCAATGGAGGTGGGCGATGTCTCTGCTGTTGCTGACGAACGCCTCCGGTGGATCTGTTGAGGTGCTACCCGCTCTCGCGCTGCTGCGCTATCAACTACGTGTTGTTGCGCCCGAACCCACAGCACTAATTGATGCCGGCTCTTACGACGCGGTGCTTGTGGATGGTCGGCGGGACCTGATTGCAGTCAAGGGTTTGTGTCGATTGATTCGCACGACAGGAGTTGATGCACCAGTTCTGCTCATCACGACTGAAGGCGGTCTTGCGGCTGTTTCGGCAGAGTGGGGTGTGGATGACATTGTTCTCGAGAGCGCCGGGCCCGCTGAAGTCGATGCGCGGCTTCGAATCGCTCTTGGCCGCGGCGAGAACAGCAACAATGCGCCGGCGGAAATTCGAAGTGGCGATATCAGCATTGATGAAGCAACGTACTCAGCCAGAGTGCGTGGACACGTGTTGGATTTGACCTTCCGCGAGTTTGAATTTCTCAAGTTCCTTGTGCAGCACCCTGGTCGGGTCTTCAGCCGCGAGCAATTACTGCAAGAAGTGTGGGGCTACGACTACTACGGCGGCACCCGAACCGTCGATGTGCATGTGCGACGACTGCGCGCGAAACTCGGACCAGAATATGAAGCCGCAATCGTGACGATTCGCAATGTTGGCTACCGCTTCGACTCCGGCTCCACCGCCGTTGCCGCTGAGGTTTCGGTGGACGCGTAATCGTGACTCATGCCTGGCAGGTGACACGGGCTCATGGCTTGCTTGAGCCTGCAACTCGAGATGCTGTTCTTGGCTTAATTAACTGCGCAACTCGAAACGATGGTTTACGTCCACTTTCGGAACACGCAACATTGCATCTGCGCTACGGGGGCGACCGTGAAGTCACGCACTTGATGGTCTGGCATGAAACTGTGTTGGTTGGTTACGTCCACCTTGACACAACCGATGAGGTGCAGGGTCCAAGTGCGGAAATTGTTGTGCACCCAGAAATGCGAAAGCGTGGCATCGGTGCGGCGTTGACGGATGTGGCTCTGGAAATTCAGGGCAGTCGTCCCCTACGACTTTGGGCGCATGGCGATTCACCTGAAGCGGCGAGTCTGGCTCGCGCGCGCGGATTCAGCCGTCATCGAAGCCTGCTGCAAATGCGTCGTTCGCTATACGCCCCACTACCGAAAGCACTTCTGCCCAAAGGGGTGAGTGTTCGTAGTTTCAACGTCGGTGAAGATGAGTCGGCATGGCTTGCCCTCAATTCCGAGGCTTTCGCGCACCTACCCGACCAAGGCGGTTGGACTCTGGCCGACCTGCAAGCACGGCTTCAAGAACCTTGGTTTGACCCAGCCGGACTGCTAGTTGCGCAAGATGTCAACGGCGCTTTGGTCGGCACTCATTGGACGAAAGTGCACGGCGCTGCCGACCATCACGACCACGTTCACGACCCAGTTGGTGAGGTGTATGTGCTCGGTGTGGCCGACCGCGCTCGCGGAACTGGGTTGGGTCGCGCTCTCACAGTGCTCGGCTTGGAGCACTTACGGGATAAGGGCTTGGATGCTGTGATGCTCTACGTCGATGCGTCAAACAGTGCCGCCATCAAGGTGTATGAAGGGCTTGGTTTCACTGCGTGGGACACGGATGTGCTCTACGTGCACACCGCAGGAGCCTAAAACTGGTCTATCTTTGACACATGTCTCGTCGGAATGCTGGGCTTGTGTGCGCAGGGCTTGTGGCTGCCATCACGGTCTCAGGCTGCTCGTGGTTTAGCCGCGACAAAGTTCAACCAACCGAGAGCCCAACTTCTTCGACTACAACTTCAGGTTCGCCAACTGAAAGTGCGAGCACCCAAACTCCAAGCCGTCAACTTTCCGAAGTCCTCAGTCGCACGCAAAGTGCTGGCGGCGCAAGTGTGCAAGTCAGTGTTGAACTCACAGGTGTGAACACCAGCAGTTTCTCAGGGCTTTTGGATGTGTGGACTGGTGAAGGTCGTGGTGACTACACCAGTGCCTCCGGTCGCGTCGCACAGCGCATCATCAAGGGCGGCAAGACGTACACCGCCGCGGGCACGTCGTGGGTCGCAACATCACAGAGTGGCCGAGGTCTTGTCGGTGGGGATTTACCCACGCTGTGGCAAACCGTGCGCGCCGCGGCGCTGACGTCCGC
>RGCY01000064.1 GCA_009918865.1 Actinomycetota bacterium | reverse complement strand
GTGGGAACGATGTTCGCAATGACACCGTTGGCGACGTGAACATCCTTGAGACCGGAGTGTCCGACGATCTCAATCCCGCGAATTGTGATGTCAGCCATGTGCGCCTGCTAACGACTCAAGAACCGCCATGCGCAGCCACACGCCGTTGCGCACCTGCTGCACGATCAGCGAACGAGGTCCATCGGCAACATCATCCGCAATCTCCACACCCCGATTCATCGGGCCGGGGTGCATCACAACTGAAGTTGCTCGCATTCGCGAAGCCCGGATGTCCGTCAGACCGTAGGAATTGTGAAATTGCCCCAAATCAAGTGAGGTGGCTGATGCCATGCGCTCCTTTTGGATCCGCAGCATCATCACCACATCGACATCAGCAATCACATCATCAAGGTCCGTGACTGCAGTCACTCCCCATGACTGAATGTCATCGGGCAGCATTTCTTGAGGTGCGACGACCGTCACCTGCGCTCCTAGGCGAGGGAGCAAGGCGACATTCGACCGGGCTACCCGACTTCGCACAATGTCGCCCACGATGACGATGTGCACACCATCAAGGCGGCGCACACCAAAGTGTCGTTGCAATGTCAACGCATCCAATAACGCCTGCGTTGGGTGTTCATTAATGCCATCACCTGCGTTCACCACAGCGGTGGTGCACCACGGTGCGGACGCCACATGGGCAGGTGCCAAGTTCTCCGGGTGGCGCAGGACCAGCACATTTGGCTCAACACTGGCCTGCAGGGTCATCACTGTGTCGCGCAGACTCTCGCCCTTCGCAACACTAGAACCACTTGCCGTCACAAGGCACGTGCTGTATCCAAGTCGCGCCGCGGCACTCTCAAACGATGTGCGCGTGCGCGTAGAGTCTTCATAAAAGAGCAGTTGCACACACGTTTCAGGATGTGCACCAAGGTCACCACGACGCGGTTGCGCTTCGGCAAATGAATCCGCTCGGTTAAGCAATGTTGAGATGTCTGCATCAGAGAGGTCCGCTATGCAGACCAGGTTCTGAAGTGTCACGCTGCATCCCCCTCCTCAAGAAGGAGCACACGGTCTGCGCCATCCGTTTCGGTGAGTTCCACAAGCACCTGTTCCGCGCGGGATGTCGGAATGTTCTTGCCGACATAGTCAGCGCGAATTGGTAGCTCTCGATGACCACGGTCAACCAGCACAGCAAATTGGATGGCAGACGGTCGCCCTAGGTCGTCAACGGCGGTCAACGCTGCTCGCGCGGTGCGGCCGCTAAACAGCACATCGTCCACGAGCACCACGACTCGGTCATGCACGCCACATTCCGGAATTACTGTCGGACCGTGGGCTGCACTTGAGCGCAAGTGCGCATCATCTCTGTATCCAGCGACATCCAGACTTCCCACGGGAATCGCCGCCACGCCGGTGATGCGTTCAACCTCTGTCGCAAGGCGTTGGGCAAGTTCGGCACCACGGCTTGGGATACCAAGAAACACCAATGAAGTAGCGGCGCGAGTGCGTTCAACAATTTCATGAGCAATACGAGTGATAGCGCGACGAATATCGTCGTCGTCCAAAATCACGCGCTGGCGTGCCGGCGAGGTGGTAGCCACCGTCGTCGACCCCCTTCCCCGCCTCACAGGACGGACTTAAAGGATGTCGTACAGGGCGAACCTATCACCGAGCTGATGTGCTCACGACGTCAGCCGCGAGTTGGCGCGCCGACGCCGACAGGCATCTAGACGACCGCGTGGCCAATGCGATGCACGCGCATACCGTTCGTGGTCCCCGGCACCCCCGGTGGCACACCAGCGACGATGACGACGCGTTCACCTTCCGTGATGCGACCAAGGTTGAGTAGAGCCAAATCAACCTGCCGCACCATGTCATCGGTGTGCTGTACCACCGGAACAAGGAAGGTTTCGACACCCCAGAGCAGTGAGAGTTGATTGCGTACTCGCTCAGTCGTCGTGAACGCAAGCACCGGGGTGCGTGGGCGATGCCGTGTGACTAGCGCTGCGGATAAACCCGTCTCCGTGAATGCAATCAGGAAGCGTGAACCGGTTGTGGCGGCCACTTCAACAGCGGCATGTGTGACTGCACGCGCCGTGCCATCTGTGGCTGGAGACTCCAAATGAGGTAATCGATCAAGAGCCTCGGACTCAACGTATTCAATGATGGAAGCCATAGTGCGCACCACCAAATCCGGGTGTTCGCCCACACTTGTCTCGCCAGAGAGCATCAACGCGTCGGCACCATCAAGGACTGCATTTGCCACGTCACTTGCTTCAGCTCGCGTTGGGCGGGGTGCAGTAATCATTGATTCGAGCATCTGAGTTGCAACGATGACTGGCTTGGCATGTTGCCGGGCCAGCGAAATCGCGTTTTTCTGCACAAGCGGCACGCTTTCAAGTGGCATCTCTACCCCAAGATCACCACGCGCAACCATGATGCCGTCGAAAGTCTCAATGATTTCCGCGAGGTTTGCCACTGCCTGCGGCTTCTCAATCTTCGCCAGCACTGGGACCGCGATGCCCAACTCCTGCATCACCTGCTGCACATCGTCATAGTCGGCAGCGCTGCGAACGAAGGACAATGCGACCATGTCGACCCCAAGATTGAGGGCAAACTTCAAGTCTTCGATGTCCTTATCCGACAGCGCGGGGACTGAAACAAATGCACCAGGCAAGTTGATGCCCTTGTTATTGCTGACAGGACCACCAACGACGACTTTGGTCACCACATCAGTGGCGCTTACCGACACCGCTTCCAGTGCGATTCGTCCATCATCAATAAGCAAGGAATCGCCTGGTTTGACGTCACCCGGAAGACCCTTGTAGGTCGTGCCGCACTGATTGACATCACCTTCAACCTCGGCGATGGTGATGGTAAATGCAGCGCCTTCTTCGAGGGTGACCGAGTTGTCTGCGAACTTCCCGAGTCTGATTTTTGGGCCTTGTAAGTCTGCGAGGATGCCCACCGGGCGACCGGCTCGTGCCTGCCGTGGCTAAAGTTGAGGCGAGCCACATTCATGCCAGCATCGATGAGGGCGTCAAGGGCCTCATCGGAGTTGGTAGCAGGGCCAAGGGTGCAGACAATCTTCGCGTTTCGCACAGTCGAAACCCTAGCCTCGTGTGACCTGCGCCACATGCAGGGGGCAACCGACTTTGAGCGTGTTGTTGTGCTACCGCTCGCGACCGAGACGCGTGTGGTTTGCGTACCTGCGCAGTTGCGACGGATTCACGGGTGCAGCCCCACGCGAGTGCCCGTTACTTCTTTGTGGCCGCTTCAATCGCCGCGAGTAGCGCCTTACCAGTGGGGTCAAACGTAACTTCAGCCTTCTGCTCTTTGCCGTTGATGAGCAGTGTTGGAGTGCTCGAAATTCCACGGTTATTGAAAACCTGGTTACTCGCCACAGCCCAGTCGTAGTAGGTGTTGTTGTTCACGCAGTCTGCAAACGATTTGATTTTGTTGGAAGGAACAATCTGAGAACCCAGCGTCAGCAATGTGACGTCGCTGTAGCCCTCACCTTCGGTCTTTGGCTGGTTTCTAAAGATGGCGCTGTGGTACTCGGCAGCCTTACCAGCGTCAATCGCACAGCCCCACGCAGCCGTGGCTCGCTTCGTTGAGTTGGGGTTACCAGCAGCTTGGTTTTCGGCGGCCTTGGCATCATCAAGAAACGCTGCCGGGCGCCACACCAACTTGATTTTGCCTTCCTTCGCCCACGAAATGAGGCGTGAACCGTTGACCGGTTCGAACATGGCGCAGGCTGGGCATTGGAAGTCCTCGAAAAGTTCAACTGTTGGCGCGCCAGGCTTGGGATTGCCGTACGACACTCCAAAATCTCCCTTGACAACACCAGTTGGCAATTTTGCGGAGGCACCAGACTGTTTGTTGTTCTTCGCGACGACCGCCGCAACGATGATTCCAACAACGACGGCAGCGACAACAACACCGCCGACAATGCCGATGAGCTTGTCGCGTCGCTGTTGCGCCTGCTGCTGCTCACGACCTGCTTGTGCGCGGTCTCGCATCTCGTTGCCAGCCATGGTGTCTCCTCATATTCCGATGGTTCAACCTGATGTCGCTACAGTCACACAGCGCTGTGATGGCGACCGCGGTAAGAGTAGTCCGGGCTGGATGTGAGCGCCTGTGCAGCCCAACGAGACCGGGGGCTCAACCAGAGCCTCACGCCTGCGGCCATGAAGAGCAAATCTCGCAAAATTTCCTGGGTGTAGCGAGAGTTGCGACCCGCGGCGGAGACATCCCCACCACCGCCAAAACAGCCGCAGTCGATGGAATACCCGCGGACCCAGACACTGATGATTCCAATGATGAAAACACCCATCAGTGCTGCCGTCGCCACAGCAGTAACTCGCACCGAAATCCCGACCAACAACGCGACTGCCATCAGCACTTCAACCGTGGGCAACAACAGACCGAGGATGTCCGCGAGATCAACGCTGATGCCTGGCACCCGGTAGGCAAGAATCGCGCGGCGTCGAGTGCCCTGATCCTCGAGAAGTTTTGCCATGCCGGCCCAGCCCAAGACCCCAGCCAAGCCAACTCGTGCAAAGGTGGCAGTCCAATGGCTCCACAGCAACCTGCGCAACATCAGTGATCACTCCCGGCTCGGCTTCCTTGACGGCATCCAACTGCCAACTCTGCCGCAAGATTATGAACTGCCTCAATTGCAGCCGTCGGTGATGCTGCTTCTTCAACCGCGCGCACAAACGCAGACCCCACAATGACTCCATCTGCGAATTGCGCCACCGCGGCTGCCTGCTCGGAGTTCCTGATGCCAAGACCAACCGCAACCGGCAGGGAGGTCACCGCTCGTACCCGCGTGACAAGTTCCCTTGCCACGTCGCCAATCACAACGTCGTTGCCTGTCACGCCCATCATTGACGCTGCGTAAACAAACCCAGTGCATTGACCTGTGACACGTTCCAACCGTTGCGCACTTGACGATGGTGCGACCAAGAACACCCGACCAATGTTGCCCGCATTGGTCGCAGCAATCCAGGCATCCGCCTCTTCTGGACTCAAATCAGGAGTGATGACCGAGCTACCACCAGCTGCAGTGAATTGCTCACAAAACCGTGTGACCCCAAATCTTTCAATGGGATTCCAGTAAGACATCACACATGCGGCGGCGCCTGCCTGCGCCGCTGCTTCCACGACCGTGAAGACGTCGCTCATCGTCGTGCCCCGGGCCAGACTCGCATCAGCCGCACGTTGGATGACAGGACCATCCATCACAGGGTCGCTGTATGGCATACCAACTTCGACGATATCCACGCCTCCGGCAACCATCGCCTCCACCAAAGCCACCGATTGCTCCACGTTTGGGTAGCCCGCTGGGAGGTAGCCAATGAGTGCGGCCCGTCGCTCGGCCTTGGCATGAGCAAAGACGTCAGACAGCGTGGTCATCGCCAAGCCCAAACCACGTCATCGCCGTCTGCATGTCTTTGTCACCACGACCACTGAGGTTGACCAGAATCAGAGCATCCGGACCGAGTTCTTTACCCAGCACTAGCGCACCGTGCAGTGCGTGTGCAGTCTCAATTGCCGGGATGATTCCTTCGGTTCTCGAGAGTAACGCCATGGCATCCATTGCTTGAGTGTCAGTTACGCCCATGTACTGCACACGACCCACATCAGCCAGGAATGCGTGCTCAGGGCCAACTCCTGGGTAGTCCAACCCAGCACTGATGCTGTGAGATTCAACTGTTTGACCATGCTCATCTTGAAGCACATAGGTGCGAGCACCATGCAGCACACCCGGTGCGCCAGCGCTCAGTGTGGCTGCATGTCGACCAGTGTCCACACCGTCACCTGCAGCCTCAAAGCCATAGAGTGAAACGGACTCATCATCAAGAAAAGCGTGGAAAATTCCGATTGCGTTACTGCCGCCACCAACACATGCTGCAATCGCATCGGGCAACTTGCCGTAACCCTGCAGCATCTGCTCTCGCGCTTCCCGGCCGATCACACTGTGAAAGTCGCGCACAATCTTCGGAAACGGCGCTGGACCTGCGACTGTGCCCAACAAGTAGTGAGTGTCGCCAACGTTGGTCACCCAGTCGCGCATCGCCTCATTGATGGCGTCTTTCAGCGTTCGACTCCCCGTGGTGACCGGCACAACACTTGCGCCAAGCAACCGCATCCGCGCCACATTGAGGGCTTGGCGACGAGTGTCTTCTTCGCCCATGTAGACGACACATTCCATGCCTAGTAGCGCTGCAATCGTCGCCGTGGCCACACCATGCTGACCAGCGCCAGTTTCCGCAATCAGCCTGGTTTTTCCCATGCGCGCAGCAAGCAGCCCCTGGCCCACCACATTGTTAATTTTGTGTGAGCCAGTGTGGTTGAGGTCCTCGCGCTTGAGCAGCACAGTTGCACCGGCATGCTTGCTGAAGCGAGCCGCGTGGGTGATGGGACTTGGGCGACCAACGTAGTCGCGCAAGATCGTCGACATCTGTTCACCGAATGCCTGGTCCGCCATGGCCTGCGCATAAGCGACGTCCAACTCATCAAGAGCAGCCATCAACGCTTCGGGGACAAAGCGACCCCCATACGCACCAAAGTGACCGGCTGCATCCGGCCACTGACTGAGCGTTCCGCTCGCAACACTTGCATCGTCAACGCGCGCCACGGGCTGCCTCCTTCATCTGGGAAATCAACTCTGCTGGA
>RGCY01000063.1 GCA_009918865.1 Actinomycetota bacterium | reverse complement strand
CTCCTGTGGGCGTTGTGCTGAGTGCCGATGCGGCGGTGAGGACCAAATCGAGATGTTCAACTGTTGTGACTTCGTTGCAGGAGATTGCGACGCGATGTGCATCAAGTTGACGCAACATCACTCCATGTTCTGCCGCTGCGGCGACGAACTTTGCGGCAGCACTATCGGTCACCGCAACAACGGTGTCGAAGAATGTCGAATGTTGAATCTGAATGCCACGCGCGCACAGCCGTTCTGCAAGTGACATTGCGTGGTGGTGAACGCGCATGGCGATGGCACGCAAACCATCCGGGCCATGCCATGCCCCATACATTCCAGCCATCACTGCAAGCAACACCTGTGCAGTACAAATGTTGCTCGTCGCCTTTTCCCTTCGAATGTGTTGTTCGCGTGTTTGCAAAGCAAGTCTCAGTGCAGGCGCCCCTTCGGAATCCACGCTCACGCCCACGAGTCGCCCAGGCATCATGCGTTCAAGGCCGGACCGCACGGCCATAAAGCCGGCATGTGGGCCACCGAACCCCATTGGCACGCCGAATCGCTGGGCGGAGCCAACGACAATGTCTGCGCCCTGTGCACCTGGTGCCTCAATCAGACACAAAGCGAGTGGATCGGTGGTCACTGCCACCGTTGCACCGCGCTGATGTGCGGCTTCGATGAGCGCCGAGATATCCCGAACCAGGCCGTCACTTCCGGGATTGCTAATCAGGATGCCAAAGTAATCTCCCGCTGCTGATTGCCAGTCTGCATCATCAAGGTTCAGAGAACGAACATCGATGCCTAACGGGGTGGCGCGAACCTGTAGCACCGCCAAAGTTTGTGGATGTGTGTTTGCGTCAACAACAAACACCGTTGAATCACTGCGACTGGTCCGCCGGGCCAAGGTCATGGCTTCAGCAGCGGCAGTCGGTTCATCTAACAAACTCGAACCGGCGATGGGAAGTCCTGTGAGATCCTCAATCATGGTTTGAAAGTTCAGCAGGGCCGTGAGTCGGCCTTGAGAAATTTCGGGTTGGTAGGGCGTGTAAGCGGTGTACCAGGCTGGATTTTCAAGAATGTTCCTTTGCACCACTGGTGGCGTGACATTTGGGTGGTAACCGAGCCCCAACATCGATATCGCTCGAGTATTTGCATTGGCCAATGCGGAAAGTTCAGCGGCAGCCTCAACTTCAGACACCGCGGTTGGCAGGTTCATGGTTCGAATTTCACGGATGGCGGTGGGCACTGTTTTCTGAATCAACGTCTCCACATCGGGAACGCCTAGAACGTCCAGCATCTGCCGCACGTCGGCGTTGTTTGGTCCGATATGACGCTCTTTAAATGCCCACTCAGTCATGGGACAAGCCTAATTGCGCACGCCAAAGCGCGCCTTCTGCGTCGGAAATGCTCGAGATACGGCACAGAGCCAGAGGGGGCTCAAAGCCCCCATAGACACGTGGTCAGGAAATGCGTCGGGCCCGACGGGCAGCTAGTTCGTCGACGCTCGATTCAGATGCGTCAGTCGCTGCGCCCTGAGCATCTTGGGACGAAGGCAACTGGCTCAATGACCCAGCGAGTTCGCGCCACACCTGCCCAACCGCAATCCCGAACACGCCCTGACCTTGTCGCACCAGGTCCACCAAATCTTCAGAGCTTGTGAACTCGTAGACGCTCACACCATCGCTCATCAATGTCACATCGGCCAGAGTTTCCGCCGAACGTTCGCGCAAATAGGTGACAGCGGCTCGAATGTTTTGTAGTGAAACCCCCGCGTCAAGAAGCCGCTTCACGACTTTAAGCACGAGCATGTCGTGGAAGGAGTAGAGCCGTTGATTGCCTGAGCCAACAGCATCGCGAATCGTGGGTTCGAGCAGCGATGTTCGGGCCCAGTAATCGAGTTGACGGTACGTAATGCCAGCAGCCGAACAGGCAACCTTGGCGGTATAGCCCACATGTGAAAAATCATGTGACGATACCGATTCGAAAAGGGTGCCCTGGACCGGCGCACTAGAACTCGCGACTACGGATTCGTTATCCGGGGGAAGTCGGTCCATCTGCCCTCCACGCTGTTTTGGTGAGCCGGAAACCGCCTGAGCGAGAACTGGCTTAGAGCGCCTAAGGGTACGCCCGGTCAGGGAAAAGTGAGGGAACCAGCACCCCGACACGCAACTTAAACCTCAACTTGAAGGTTAGTCCGATCAGTCCATCCCGGTGGGCGCGGACATCGTCAGGCTTGAGGTGAGTCGAAGTCCTCTGGTGACACTGTGTCAAGGAATGCCCGGAACTGTTCTAGGTCGTCTTCCGTTGGGGCGGATTCCTCATCATCGTCTGGGACCACAGCCGCCTCGTCCATGACATCGTCGGCTACCGAAATGGGCAGCGGACCGCGGACTGCCACGGCAATTGCATCTGATGGACGAGCCGTGACCCGGGTGCCATCGTCAAGAATCAGGTCCGCATAGAAAACTTGATCAATCATCTGTGTGACCTCGACAGCGGTCACGCTGCGCCCACTCGCGGTTGCAACGTCTAGCAACAAATCGTGTGTGAGCGGCCGCTCAGGTCGTGTCCCCTCGAGTCCGAATGCGATGGCAGCGGCTTCAGGAGCGCCAATCCAGATGGGCAGAACGCGCTGACCATCGCGCTCCTTGAGTAGCACCACCGGGGCGTTGTTCGGCAACTGCAACCGGACTCCAAGAACATCAACTTCACGCATACCACGAGAGTACGCGCCGAACCTTGATTGTGCAGCCGCACATCCCCTAGTTCGACCAACCTACGCAACTCACAGAGACGAACTGAGGCGGTCAGTTGGACCATGCGTGTGTGGCGACTCCGGGAGATGCCTAATCTTCAAGGTGGGCATTGAGCCCGGACTGCAACAAAGATGCATGGAGGCGAAGAATCAGGCTGGCCACTTCCCTGGCCATGTCGTGCGCACGAGGCCGACTTCCGGGGTTGGACTTCTTCATGTAGGGAGTGACCGCTGCAGACACCAGTCCCACCTCACGATCTGCGGCGACCTTGAATTGGCGCAAGTGACGTGCTTCGATTCCAAACTCGGTCAATTCGAAGGCGCATGCGCACACGCGCAACGCGTGGATGTCGTAGTGCCCATCGTCTTGCTTCTGAACGAGGCCGTACTGCTCAATGGTTTGGAGGAGCGCTTCGGAAAGCCCACTTTCACGCAGCAGCTCATCGCGAGTGAGTCTGAGGGTGGCACCGTGGACATCGTCATCATCGGATTGCACTCCCCCGGCGACAACAAGTGCACGCGGAACTCGAACTGCCCGGGCCTCTCCCGTTGTTGGTTGTAAGCCGCGGTCAATCGCATCAAGTTCTTCCCGAATTACTTTCAACGGTAGATAGCGCTCACGCTGAGCACGCAAGATGTAACGCAACCGTTCAACATGAGCCTGCGAGAACTTTCGGTAGCCGCTCGACGTGCGAACCGGTGTTAGCAGCTGCTCGGATTCCAGAAATCGAATCTTCGAAACTGACACATCGGGGAATTCGGATCGAAGTGAATCAATGACTTCACCAATACTCAAAAGTCCGTCAACTGCTGCCGCTTTCATGCTTGCCCACCAATATGGAAGGTGAAGTGAAATTTGCCCACTGTTACTAAATCCCCGGACTTCAATGACGCTTCGGCGGCTCGTTTACCGTTGACGTAAGTGCCGTTGAGGCTTCCGGCATCTCGCACCTGCCATGAACCGTCCGCATGATGCACCGTTGCGTGTCGGCGAGAGACAGTCACATCGTCAAGAAACACATCAGACTCGCTGTCACGCCCCAGTGCGAACTCAGATTTACCTGCCAACAAGAACCGAGTGCCCGCGTCCGGACCGCGTTGTACGACGAAGGCGGCAACCCCGTGGGGCAAATCGGACTGAGGGGCAGGGGCGGACAATTCAACAGAATCCCTGAGTGCCGTGGGAACGGGAATTGTGGAGGTATCGCCCGCCGCATTCACTCGTGCACCGCAGCCACTGCAAAAGCGGTCAACCGGTTCCAGAGATGCGCCACAAACCGAGCACGGTTGAGTTGTCATAGGGCAACTCTAGACCTGCAGTTGAGGTCGAGTGCAAGTCCGAATTCGTGGGCTACTCCCCCAGCAAGCCTGCGTAGGCGGCGGCGTCGAGCAGACCATCCATGTCAGCGGGATTGGCTGCACTCACATCAAAGAGCCAGCCGGCGCCGTACGGGTCGGCGTTAATGGACTCAGGGGATGTCACAACTGCTTCATTCACGGCTACGACCACACCTGAAACTGGCGCGTATAAATCGCTCACGCTCTTCGTGGACTCGACTTCGCCGCATGCCTGTCCAGCGACGACGCTCGACCCAACGGTAGGCAGGTTGACGAAAACAATGTCTCCGAGCGCATCCTGGGCATGATCGGTGATGCCAATTCGCACTGACGCGTCACCGACACTTGAAACCCACTCATGCTCTGCGGTGTATTTCAGTTCTTGCGGAATGTTCGACATGGTCGTCTCCTGTGTCTACCCCAGTCGCCCAGTTCAGGCGCTTATGCACACTCTCCCACAACCCACTCGATGTTCATCGCCGGGTGGGTACCACGGCCGTTATCGTCACTGCTTTGCCCACAGACACTCGCACAGAACCACCCGCACCTTTGACCGACTCTATGACCCCACCAGGAATACCCAGCGCGGTGCGCATCGTTGCGCCATCTCCGATGGCGGTCACGGTGTAAGGAGGTTTCAGAACACGACCGGCGACATTGATACCGCCGGATGCGACATCTGCAAACCAGGTTCGAGCGACAACCCGGACAGAACCAATCGAGATGGCCTCCGCGCCAGCGTCGCGCAACTCTTGAACTGCGTCTAGGAGCATGGATGATGGCACGAGTTGGTCTGGGTCCGCGATTACCAGTGTTAGGCCCGGACCGGTCACGGGAGTAGTGCCAGCCAAGGTGTTCAAGACCGCAAGGCGCTTGCGTGCTTCCGTGACTGCCGCCGCGTTCGAACCAGATTCAAGCTTTTGTCTCGTGACCGCAAGTTGACGTTGTTCAGCCTCAAGACGCTGTTGTCGACTGTTCAACGAATCCAACACGGATAGCAACTGCTCTGGGCGCGCGACCGCAAGAGCCGTGTCGCTGTGCGAAGCGCGCCACGCGGCCACTGAACCGAAGCCAAGTGTCAGAGCAACAGCAGCCGCAACAAGTTGTCGCTTGGTGGCAGCAGGGTGCCAGGCTTGCCCAAGGCGAATGCGCAGCAGCCGCTGCCGTGCGGTGGTCATGCCTTAAAGAAGTGCCGGCGAATTGCCGCCACATTGGAGAAGATTCGCAGGGTCAGAATGATGACGATGCCGGTTGAAATTTGTGAACCGACACCAAGGCTGTCTCCGAGGAATACGAGCAAGCCTGCAATCGTGACGTTTGATGCGAAGGAAATCACAAAAACTCGGTCGCTAAACGCGCCGTCAAATAGGGCTCTGAGAGCCCCTAGGACCGCGTCCAGTGCCGCGACAACTGCAATCGGCAAGTAGGGCTGAAGCCAGAGAGGGACGTCGGGCTTTAGAAGCACGCCAAGCAGCACCCCGGCGATGAGCCCGAGAACTGGAATCATGATTACTCCTTGACGACGTGAATCTGGAGGTGGTGCTCTGGTTAGTCAACTTTGGCTGCAGGTGCCACTACCCACAACGCTCGCACCTGAGACTTTACGCCATGTGCAAGGTCAAACTTGGTGAGCACGCCCGCTAGCGCAGGTCGACTCAATGTTGATGTGCTGGCCGCCGAACCGACCACGCACACCTGGTACGGCCAATCGATAGGGCGGTAGGAAACGAGAATGGCATTGCCGGCGGTTCGGATTGCGGTGCGCGACGTCAAGCGATATCCGTTGATGCTCATCGCAGTTGCTCCTCGACGCCACAATTCATTGACGAGGCGTTGCATGTCCCGGTCAGAAATCTGCCCTGAGTTCCGTGAACGTTGTTCGATTGTGATGCACACGCCGCTATCTGAGACCGCTGTGACGCCAGCTGCTACCTCTGCAGCGGATAGTTGTGCCAAAAGTGTTCGTCCTTGCTTGGACTGGGTCAACTGAGATGCCGCCAGAGATTTCAACATTGCACGCTCTTGGTCATTATTCGTTGTGGTCCGCCGCACACTTTCACGCAACTGCTCCACCCTGCTTGCAAGTTCGGCTTGTTGAGAGCGTTGAGAGGGGGCAAGCAGGTTTGTCGACGTGAGAGCGGCTGTGATGACCAGAGTGACGACGGCTGAAACCACCACGGATGAAGCCCACCATTTGGGCGAAATGTGTGTCTGCTCAGCCTTGGGAGGGTAATCGCTGGCATAGGCCTCATTTGTCAGCGTTGCAAAAAGGTTGGCGCTTGGGTGTCTTGTGGATTCAGGTGTCACGTGTCAACCTCCGTAATCCACCGGCGATGGCTCGGTCAAACCGACATGTCGGGTTTGATTTCGAGCAAGGCTCAAACGCACGTAGCCCACGCCAGCAATCCAGTAGAGGGATGTTGCGAGCCACACGATTGCTAGGCCAATTGTTGAGGCCAAAGACGATGACATCACGTGCGCTGCGTAAGACATAAATATGCCAAGTAGCAGACCGAATGTGCCTGCTTTGCCGACAAAGGTGACCGGCAGAGCCCAGATGCCTCGACGGCGCAACCGAGGTAACAGCGAAGCGAGCATGGCATCCCGAGCGATAACCGCGACGGTGATGATGACGGGCAAGATGCCTCTTGCAGTGAGCGCCCCTTTCCACTCCGTCTTGATGAAGCCTGCCCGGACGCGAATGGCAGAAGTCTTTGCAACCGCATCTGAGGCAGAGAAGCCCAAATCGCTTCGTTATGCCTATGTTCCGAACTTCACTGCTCGACTCAACACAGAAGCAGGCTTGGTATTCGACCTTCTCTTGGAGCAGATCGATCACCCTGTGCTCTGGAAGCAATCCATCCAACACCTCCTCGAACATGGCGCTGAACAAACCGTCGAGTTCGGTCCAGGCAAAGTACTCACAGGCCACATGAAGAGAATCAGTCAGCCTCTCGGCAAGTCTTGCGAATCGATGAACGTCGCCGATACCGCGGCCATCGGCGCATTAAGTACTTTCATTAAGAAGTAAAGGAATCTCCACACATGAGCACTCAGTCCACTCTTCCCCT
>RGCY01000062.1 GCA_009918865.1 Actinomycetota bacterium | reverse complement strand
GTCGCGGTGGTGCAGGCTTCCCCACCGGCCTGAAGTGGTCATTCGTCCCTCAAAACGATGGCAAACCGCACTACTTAGTCATCAACGCCGACGAATCTGAGCCGGGTGCCTGCAAAGACATTCCGTTGATGATGGCTAACCCACATGCGCTGATTGAAGGCATCATCATTGCCGCCTATGCAATCCGTGCCAACCACGCATTCATCTACATCCGCGGTGAAGTGCCACATGTGATTCGTCGCGTGAACGCCGCAGTTCGCGAGGCTTATGCGGCTGGTTTTCTCGGCGCGAACATCTCGGGTAGCGGCTTCAACCTTGATGTGGTGGTGCACGCAGGTGCTGGCGCATATATCTGCGGTGAAGAAACTGCATTGCTTGATTCTCTTGAAGGTCGCCGTGGCCAACCGCGTTTGAAGCCACCATTCCCGGCGGTTGCGGGGCTCTACGCATCTCCAACAGTTGTGAACAATGTGGAGACCATTGCGAATGTGCCAGCCATCATCAATGGCGGTGTTGATTGGTTCCGTCAATTCGGAACCGAGAAGTCACCCGGCTTTAAGTTGTTTGCGGTCAGCGGGCATGTCAATCGTCCAGGCATCTATGAAGCGCCACTAGGCATCACCATGCGCGAATTACTTGACCACGCAGGCGGCGTGCGGTCTGGTCACAAGGTCAAGTTCTGGCTACCCGGTGGTTCGTCGGTGCCGATGTTGATTGAAGAACATCTCGACTTGCCACTCACCTACGAAGACATAGCCGCTGCAGGTTCCATGTTGGGCACTGGCACTCCGATGGTGTTCGACGAAACCACGAGTGTCGTGCGTGCTGTCACAGGTTGGCTTCGTTTCTACAAGCACGAGTCGTGCGGTAAGTGCACGCCGTGTCGTGAAGGTACATATTGGATGACGCACATGCTCAGCAAATTTGAGGCTGGTCGTGGCACTGCATCAGATCTTGAAACCATTGGTTCCGTCTGTTCCCAAATTGCTGGCCGCTCATTCTGTGCGTTGGGCGATGCTGCTGCGACACCGTTCCCGGCAGCAGTCAAGTACTTCCGTGAGGAGTTTGAGCAAGGCATGACCACGCCAGCGAACATCGCCTTCGCTCCAGCAGCCGCGACGATGCTTCCGGTGGTGACGCGATGACACTCATGGCCAACAGCCCGGCAGGCGCTCCAGCCCCGGTTGAAACCGTCAACGTCACCATCGATGGTGTCGCTGTTGCAGTGCCCAAGGGCACGCTCATCATTCGGGCCGCGGAAATGCTCGGCGTTGCTGTGCCGCGTTTCTGTGACCACCCGTTGCTCGAACCCGTTGCAGCATGCCGAATGTGTTTGGTTGAAATTGAGGGTCAACCCAAACCGCAGCCTTCATGTGCCATTCCCGTTGCTGAAGGCATGGTTGTGCGCACCCAACACAGCAGCACGATCGCAGATGAAGCCCAAAAGGGTGTCATGGAGTTCTTGCTCGTCAACCACCCACTTGATTGCCCAATTTGCGACAAGGGTGGCGAGTGCCCGCTGCAAAATCAAGCGATGAGCAATGGTCGTCCGGCATCTCGCTTTGAGGGACCAAAGCGAGAATTCCCAAAGCCCATCAATGTCAGCGCGCAGGTGTTACTTGACCGCGAGCGTTGTGTTTCATGTGCGCGTTGCACACGTTTTGCTGAGGAAATTGCTGGTGATCCCTTCATCGCACTGCTTGAGCGTGGTGCACAACAGCAAGTCGGCACGAGTGAAGAAGAACCATTCGATTCCTACTTCTCGGGTAACACAATTCAAATCTGCCCGGTGGGTGCCCTCACCAGTGCGAGCTACCGATTCCGCTCGCGGCCGTTTGACCTCGTTTCCACGCCAACGGTGTGTGAACACTGCGCATCCGGTTGCACCCTGCGCACAGATCACCGCCGCCATCAAGTCACGCGTCGTCTGGCGTGGGATAACCCGGCAGTGAACGAAGAGTGGAACTGCGATAAAGGTCGCTTTGCTTTCGCATATGTTCAACAAAACCGTTTGACTCACCCGCTCGTGCGAGGCGCAGACGGCGAATTGCATGTCGCGTCTTGGCCCGAAGCGCTGGCTGCAGCAGCAGCCGGGCTCAGCGCCGCTCGCGGCAAAGTTGCGCACTTCATTGGTGGGCGCTTGACGGTTGAAGATGCTTACGCGTATTCGCGCTTTGCACGCACCGTGACTCACACGGATGCCATTGATTTCCGTAACCGTGCCGCATCCGATGAAGAGTCGCAGTTCTTACGCCACGCAGTTGTTGCCCGCCAAGGTGTCGCGTACGCAGACCTTGAACAAGCGCCGATGGTGTTACTCGTCGCGTTCGAACCAGAGGATGAGTCTCCGATTGTTTTCCTTCGCTTGCACAAAGCAGTGCGCAAGGGCGGCACGTCCGTGGTCACACTTGCTTCTTACGCCAGTGCCGGAACACGAAAGTTGTCTGCACGCCACATCGCGTGCACGCCGAACACCACTGCTGCCGCGCTGACCTCACTCGATGCAGATGTCGTCAGCGGTTTATCCGCAGCCGGCTCGGTCATCATGGTTGGTCAACGTGCGGCTTTAACACCAGGTTTACTTTCTGCAGTTGCCGCGTTGAGTGCAAAGACAGGCGCGCGCATTGCATGGGTGCCACGTCGTGCTGGCGAGCGCGGGGCGTTGGAAGTGGGTGCCATCGGCGGTTGGCTACCCGGCGGACGCAGTGGCAGTAATGACAGCGATCGCGCTGCGGTGGAACAGGTGTGGGGTCCGCTTCCCACATCACCATCGCATTCCGCAGATGAACTCACTGCGGCGGTAGTGCGCGGACAGCTCACGGCAGTGGTGACAGCAGGACTTGAACCGCGCGATGCTGCAAACCCACACGCACTGCGCGCGGCACTAGACGCTGCATCGTTTGTTGTGGCATTCGAGACCCGTCACACTGACATCACCGAGCGCGCCGATGTGATTTTCCCGGTGGCCACGGTCACAGAGAAATCTGGTTCATTCGTCAACTGGGAAGGTCGGGTGCAAGCCTTTGCTGCCGTTGAGCAAGGTTCAACTCACCTCAGTGACGCGCGCGTGCTTGCTGATTTGGCGCACGTGATGGGCGTGGATTTCCCGAGCACTCACACGGCGCTGCGTCGTGAAATGGCTGCGCTTGCGGTCACTGGTGCGCCGACATCTTCAGCCCCAACGGTTGTGCCAGCATCACATCCCACAATCGGCATCGTGCTTGATTCATGGCATGAACTCATCGACGCTGGTGGCATGCAGGAGGGTGAGCCCTATCTCGGTGCGACTGCTCGTCCGGTTGTTGCTCGCATGTCGATCACCACAGCTGCAGCAGTCGGCGCAGTGGACGGTGGGCAGGTGCGAATCTCGTCAACGCATGGTGCGGTCGATGTCACCGCATCTGTGGAACCGGGCATGGCAGATGGTGTTGTGTGGTTGCCTGCCAATGCACACGGCTGCTGCCCCAGCGAAACTCTCCGAGTCGCACCGGGTGAGACCGTGTCGGTTGCTGCCATGGGAGGTGCGCTGTGACCTTCAATGACCCGTTCTGGCTCATCTTGGTGAAAGTGCTCGCAATCTTTGTCTTGCTCGTGCTCATGACGCTGTTCACAATCTGGGCTGAGCGCCGGATTGTGAGCCGCATGCAGCACCGCATTGGTCCAAATCGCACGGGTCCACAAGGTTTATTGCAGTCGTTAATGGACGGCATCAAACTCGCACTTAAGGAAGACATCACTCCAACCGGGGCGCACAAGGCAGTGTTCATCCTTGCGCCGATCATCTCCACGGGTCCGGCGTTCCTAACCTTCGCGGTGATTCCGTTTGGTCCGGAAGTTTCAATCTTCGGACACAAGACTCCGCTGCAGTTGACGGACTTCCCGGTGTCTGTGCTCTACGTGCTTGCTGTAGCAAGTGTCGGAATCTACGGAATTGTGTTGGCTGGTTGGTCGTCCAACTCCACGTACTCGCTGCTCGGGGGTCTGCGCTCGAGTGCACAAATGATTTCTTATGAAATCGCAATGGGTTTGTCATTCGTTGCGGTGTTCCTTTACGCCGGTTCAATGTCCACATCCCAAATCATTGAGAAGCAGACGGGGATGTGGTTCATCCTGTTGCTCTTGCCGTCGTTTGCGATTTACGCAATCTCCATGGTCGGAGAAACCAACCGCGCGCCTTTCGACCTCCCCGAGGCAGAAGGTGAACTCGTCGGTGGGTTCCACACTGAATATTCGTCGCTGAAGTTCGCGCTGTTCTTCCTTGCTGAATACGTAAACATGGTCACGGTGTCAGCCATGGCCACCACGCTGTTTCTCGGTGGCTGGCGCGCTCCTTGGCCACTGTCCACCTGGGAAGGTGCCAACACCGGCTGGGTGCCGTTCGTGTGGTGGCTGTGCAAAGTGTTTGTTTTCCTCTTCGTCTTCATCTGGCTGCGCGGAACGCTGCCGCGCATGCGCTACGACCAGTTCATGAAGTTCGGGTGGAAGGTGCTCATTCCCAGTTCCATCGTCTGGTTGTTGATTGTGGCGACTGCTCGCGCTCTGCGAAACAACACATCAATGGACACTCGTGGACTGCTCGTGAGTGCAGCCGTGATTTTGTTGGTCATCGTGGGCATCTCAGCGGTCGTTGAACGTCAGCGCATCGCCACCACCGAACGTGCGGCGGCAGCAAAGCTCGAGCGTGAGCAGCATGCACGCCAGCTTTACCCCGTGCCGGCATCCGCAGCTGACGTTGCATCAGAGGCCCCACAAGCACAGGTTGTGGCAGTTGAGGCTGGGGAGGAGCGCAATGCCTGAGATTCCGCAAGCGATTCGTGGCTTTGGAGTCACGTTCCGAACCATGTTCAAGAAAGTTGTGACTGAGCAGTACCCCGAAGAGAAGGACATCTTCCCCCCAAAGCCGCGGTTCCATGGTCGCCATCAACTGAACCGGTATGCAGATGGTCTTGAGAAGTGCATCGGCTGCGAGTTGTGTGCATGGGCGTGCCCAGCCGATGCAATCTATGTCGAAGGTGCTGATAACACGGATGCGGAACGGTTCTCGCCAGGAGAGCGTTACGGGCGTGTCTACCAAATCAACTACCTACGCTGCATCTTGTGTGGCTTGTGCATTGAGGCCTGCCCCACTCGCGCGCTGACCATGACCAACGAATATGAACTAGCTGACAACACTCGCGCAAAACTCATTTACGAGAAGCAGGATTTGCTGGGCCCTCTGCTGCCAGGAATGTTGCAACCGCCGCATCCGATGGCGCAGGGTTCAACCACGGATGACTACTACTCCGACCGCATCAAGGGTTTAGATGTTGTTGCCATGGACACGGATGGTGTGGCATGACAGCAGTGTTCTGGATTTGTGCGCTCTTGAGTGTGGCTGGCGCATTCGGCATGGTCTTCTCTCGCAAAGCCGTGCACTCTGCCCTGTGGCTGGCGTTGACCATGGTCAATCTCGCCGTTCTTTATGTTTCGCAGCAGGCAGAGTTCTTGGGAATTGTGCAGGTGGTTGTTTACACCGGTGCAGTCATGATGCTGTTCCTATTCGTGCTCATGATTGTGGGCGTTGACTCAAGCGACTCATTGGTGGAAACGATTCGTGGGCACCGTGGGGCCAGCATCGCGGCAGTTTCAGCCTTGCTCGTGCTCGTCGTGACGATGGTCAGTCAAGGGATGCAGACCATGGCCATCAACCGCGACCCGGTTGGACTCGCGCGCGCAAACTCTGATGAGGGTGGCAATGTTCAAGGCATCGCCAAATTGCTTTTCGGAAGGTATGTGTTTGCCTTTGAAGTCACGTCAGCGCTGCTCATCACTGCGGTGCTCGGCGCGATGGTGTTGGCGCACCGTGACCGCATTCGTGCCCTTCCCGGTCAAGAAGAGCTCAGCCGTCAGCGTTTGATGAACCCAGCCACTGCCGCGGGGCTACCTGCACCTGGTGTGTACGCGCGTCACAACGCGGTTGACACTCCGGCGTTGTTGCCTGATGGCTCGGTTGCAGAAAACTCGCTACCAGGGGCGCTGCAATTGCGCGGCGTGGCACACGACGTTCGTGAAGAGGTTGCGGTGACTCGTGCTGCGGAACTTGCCGCTGATCCCACGCAGGCGCAGGAGGACGAGTCATGAACCCCTCTGCCTATCTCGCACTTGCCGCGGTCTTGTTCTGCCTTGGTGCAACCGGAGTGCTGTTGCGTCGCAATGCCATCGTCATGTTCATGAGTGTTGAACTCATGCTCAATGCGGCGAATCTGGCGCTCGTGACTGCTTCGCGCATGCACGGCAACCTTGATGGTCAGGTCTTCGCGTTCTTTTCGATGGTGGTTGCTGCCGCTGAGGTTGTTGTGGGCCTTGCCATCATCGTGCAGATTTTCCGTTCCCGTCGTTCGGCATCCATTGACGATGCCAGCCTGTTGAAGTTCTGAGAGGTAGAACCCCACGATGACGTCTTCTCCTGCGCTGCTTGTGGCTGTGCCGCTCATCAGCGCTGCCGTGTTGCTGTTGGCTGGCCGCCGCAGTGATCGTTGGGGTCACCTGCTTGGAAGTGCGGCAGCGCTCGCGTCATTCGGTCTGGCGCTGGCAACGGTGTTCAATCTGGCTTCACAACCAGCCGAATCTCGCGAAATCTCCCAAACACTCTGGCGCTGGATTGCTGTCGGCGGTTTCAACGTGGATGTGTCGTTCACGGTTGATCCACTTTCCGCGGTCTTTATTTTGCTCATCACCGGTGTGGGTTCGCTCATCCACATCTACTCCATCGGCTACATGTCACATGACCCAAACCGTCGCCGCTTCTTCGCTTACTTGAATCTGTTTCTCGCGGCGATGCTCACGCTTGTGCTCGCAAACAACTTCCTACTGCTCTATGTCGGTTGGGAAGGCGTGGGCCTTGCCTCCTATTTGTTGATCGGCTTCTGGCAACACAAGCCAAGTGCTGCAACTGCTGCTAATAAGGCATTCATCGTTAACCGGGTTGGTGATTTCGGCCTTTCAATCGCCGTGATGCTCACGTTCGTGACCTTTGGCAGCGTCGCGTTTCCGGAAGTGTTCGCGAAAGTTGACAATGCTTCATCGTCCACCGTCACTTGGATTGGCATCGCGCTACTGCTTGCGGCATGCGGTAAGTCTGCGCAGTTCCCATTGCAATCATGGTTGCTCGATGCGATGGAAGGTCCGACCCCAGTCTCCGCTCTCATCCACGCAGCAACCATGATTGCAATGGGAACTGCGCAGACTTACCGCATGCCGCAAG
>RGCY01000061.1 GCA_009918865.1 Actinomycetota bacterium | reverse complement strand
AGCTTTCCAATCGAAGCCTCAAGCTTCGGTGCATCCTTCGAACAGGTCCGGCCGATTGGCGACGAGCCAGTGCGCACCATGCTTGCCACCAGCTTCCTCATCTGGCGTGAACAGGATTTGCAGTGTGCGGCGCGGTCGCTCACCTGTTCGACCCCAGTGCCTCAAGAGAGCCAGCAGCATTCCGTCCATGTCTTTCATGTCCACAGCCCCACGCCCGAACAACATGCCGTCGTCGATAACTGCTTCGTAGGGAGCCTTTGACCAATCCCGGGCAATAGCCGGGACGACGTCAATGTGCCCATGAACCAACATTGCGTCGGCCTGCGCATCTGAACCTGGAACGCGCAACGCGACGGCTCGCCGAACATCTGATGTTGTGCTGATGATTTCGGGTTCCCACCCAACTTCACGCAGCACTTCGGCGATGTAGTCAGCAACGGCGGCTTCGCCCACAGTGTCGGTGCTCTCGCCCCAGTTTTCACTGTTGCGGCGAATGAGTTCTGCAACCAATGTCACAACTTCAGATTCGGCCTCAGTGATTTCAGTTAACGTGTTCATCATCTACCTTCCATGAGAGTTGCGGCACTCACAACCAGCCTGCTTTACGGAATCTGCGCCACAGCAATGTGCAGGTGGTTCCAAGAGCCAGCATGACAATTGCGTACCCGTAGCGGCTGTGCAGTTCTGGCATGTGATCAAAGTTCATGCCGTAAACACCAGCGACCATTGTTGGAATGGCAGCGATGCCAACCCATGCTGTGATTCGCCGCATGTCCGCGTTCTGCCGCACTTGAATCTGTGCGAGATCGGCCTGCAAGACACCAGACAACAGTTCGTCAAACCCGTCGACCAAATCCGCAACTCGTTCAACATGATCGTCAATGTCACGGAAGAAAGGGAGAAGCTTTTCGTCCATCCCGGGGATGGGATTGCTGAAAAGCTCGACGATCTCCTGACCGAGCGGCTTGACGGCTCGGCGGAATTCAATGACCTCACGTTTAAGTAGGTATATGTCTTCGGCGTCGCTCGTGCCATCATCATTGAACACCCGGCGTTCAATAGCCGCAATGTCCTGTTCGAGTTCGCCGGAAATCACCACGTAGTCATCCACGATGGTGTCAAGGACAGCATGAAGCACTGCGTAGGGACCCAATGCAAGAAAATCGGGTCTGGCCTCTAGTTGTGCGCGGGTGTCAGCCAGTTGCGCGCCAAGTCCGTGACGCACAGTGACCACGAAACGCGGCGAGCACACCACAACCACTTCTCCGGTGTCGATGGCACTCGTTGCATCGTCGTAGAAGACAGTTTTGAACACTGAAATGGTGCTTTCACCGAGCCGTTCAACTTTCGGTCGTTGGTGGGCGTGTGCAGCATCTTCAACACTGAGTGGGTGCAAACCGAGCACTCCGGCGGTGCTTTCGATTTCCGATGCTGTCGGTTCAACAAGACCGAGCCAGAGGAATCCCCCATCGTCGAGAACTGAGCGCCAGGCACTCGCCACATCCGATGCGTCGTGGCGAATTCCGTGGCGGTAGATGGCGAGATCCCGAATCACAACATTCAGCCTAGGGGCTCGGGCGCTACGGGCAGACAATCGCGATAGGTGCGCGTTGGTAGACTCGGGTCGCTTCCGGTTAATGCCGCCTGACACGACCCATGCAGGCACTCCGGGTGCGCACTCGTCCGGGTGGCGGAATAGGCAGACGCGCTAGCTTGAGGTGCTAGAGCCCGCAAGGGTGTGGGGGTTCAAGTCCCCCCTCGGACACAAGGCATGACTGGGGTCTTTACCGCTAGCCTCGGCAACAGAGTCGCGCCATAGCAGTGGTCAGTCGTTTTTCCGTCGGGAGATTTCTCGTGAACAATGAGCATGTAGGTCATGCCACTGACGCGACCGAAGTCTCTGAACATCCATCCGTCGCTCGCGTCACATCTGCGTTACTCAGTTACGGACATGCGCTGAACATTCGCTGGCTTGCAGATAGCGCGCGCACCGCAGCACAAGCCGCACAAGCACTCGGGATTGATGTCGGCCAAATAGCATCATCTCTGGTGTTCACACACACTCGTGGCACCCGACGCGGCGATGACGCACCACCTAGCGACGCTGAGGGCGGTCACATCACCTCCCCAGTGCTGGTCATCACATCAGGTCGCCACCGGGTTGACACAGATGCACTTGCAGTTGCTTTGGGCATTTCCTCATTAGGTCGCGCGGATGCCGACTTCGTGCGCACATGGTCAGGCTTCGCCATCGGCGGCGTGGCACCCGTGGGTTGGCAGTCCATGTCGCCCTCCACCCACGACTTGGCCCGTCTCACGGTTGTAGTGGATGAGGCCTTGGCGCACTACCCGGAGGTCTGGGCAGCAGCCGGACACCCACACACTGTGTTTCCCACCACACACGACGAACTGCTGCGGATGACCGGTGGTCGCTCCTTGAAGGTTGGCGAATGACGAATGTTGCCACTGATGACGCGAATCGTGAACCACGTCAATAGAACGCACTAGAGGGACTGAGCGGAATTTCGCACTAAATCGAGACCATGTGCGGTCATGAGCGATAAGTGCGCCGAAATGGCAGGGCCGTGTGAACCTGCGACCACCTCAACGAAGTGCTGCAACATCAATTGCCGTGGATCACTCGCTGGCACGTGCCACTGTTGTTCACCATCGTCGTCGTCTAAGACCACATGTGTTCCATCGCCGGCCTCTGGATGGTGTGAGAACGCCGGCTCAGAGACCTTCAGTGTGCCTTCAGTCCCCACGACTTCGAACCATCGCCGCGGATCGCGTTGCGCACTTGCGGTGAACGTGAGCGTGGTGTCGTCACTCAACGTCACTGAAGCTTCCACATGCATATCCGCGTTGTCGACAGAGCCGTTCCACGACAAGCAGGTTGCTGAGATGGGATGTGCCCCCTCACGCAACCACAACGCCGTAGACATCGGATAGCAACCTAAGTCGAGCAGCATGCCGCCACCACGTTCGGTAGTCGAGCGGAAGTTGCCTCCAAAGTCCCACATGTGCGTGAAACCTGCATTGATGTGCAGCACCTGCCCGATTGCGTCCGAGTCAATCAAACTGCGCACAAGTGCGAACTTCGGATGGAACAGTTGCCAGTATCCCTCCATCACCGGCACGCCGGCTGCTTGCGCGCCGTCGAGCATCAACGCAACCTCTTCAGCGCGCACACCCATGGGTTTTTCGCAAAGCACGGGCAAACCGTGTGCCACCGCGGCCATCGTCCACGGGAAGTGCAGGTCATTGCTTAAGGCGTTGTACACAGCATCAATTTCCCCGGATGTAAGCATCTTCTCGTAATCATCAAAAATGTGTGGAACGTCAAACTCATTCGCGCGCTCATTGCTACGACTCGCGACCGCTACAACATCGATGTCGGGAACTCGCCGGATTTCCTCACGCATAAAGCGCGCAAAGCCACCAGCGCCAAGAATTCCGAGCCGCATCAATCGACTTCGGGCTCGGGATGAAGTTGACCTGTGTGCACGTCATAGATCGCGCCTAGGACACTCAATCCGAGCGGCAACAATGGAAAACTACGAACGCGCTGCACATCTTCGCGAAGCGTGGCACGCTGGTCGGAGGCAGTTCGGAATTCAATACTGCGAGTGTCCACTCCGGACGCCTCAAAGATCTTGGCGTGAATTCCCGCCTCATCGGAAGTTGCCATGCGGCAATCGGTGTGCGGCATGACTAGCACCCTCGTAACACCGAGTAAGCCGGTAGCCAAAACCAAGGTCCGAAGAACATCATCGGTGACGCGGGCACCGGCATTGCGCACAATCTTGGCGTCCCCTGCCGCCATGCCCACGATGCGCAGTGGGTCAATGCGTGAATCAAAACATGTGACTATGGCGAGATTTTGGTGAGCGAAGCCGTCCAAGTGTGGATCTGTGAAAGCACGCACGAACTGCTCATTGGCCATCAGCACGTCGCCAAACACACGCGTGTTTTCGTGCGAAGTCAACTGGCCCACATCGCTCACGATGACACGGTACTCCGCCTTCTGAATCTCACAAGCGGTCTGAAGTCGCCACGCCGAAGTGTCGACACTAGGGATCGCCTCTGCCACGATTCGCACTCATGTCACAAATTGCCGCACATGGTGTTGACCCCACGTTTCTCGCACTGCCTCTTCACGCGTGTGCCGACGCGGCCACAGCAACGGGCATTGCGGCAGGTGCTACCCACGTCGACATCCGCATCATCTCCAACCGCACTGGTCTGATTGCTGCTCGAGATGCTCGCAAGGAAACCAGCACAGATGACACTGCGTTGAGCATGGGCGTTCGTGTCATCGTGGATGGGTGTTGGGGATTTGCTGCGTCTGATGTTGTCACTCCGGAGTCTGCATCTGCCTTGGCACGCACCGCTGTCGCGCTTGCTCGCGTCAGTTTGCCCCTAGCCACACAGCCTGTTGTGCTTGCGCCGGAACCGGTGCATTCAGGAACGTGGATTAGTGCGTACGAGATTGATCCCTTTGAGGTGGCTGAATCTGACCGTCTGGAAGTCCTGACCGAACGTTCGGCTGCACTGATGTCAGCCGGGGTAGACCATGTCGACGCATGGGTGCGACAAGTGCGCGAATGCACCTACTACGCCGACAGCACCGGCACCCATGTCACACAACAGCGCGTGCGGATTGAAGCCCAGTGGGATGCCACGGCCATCGACTCGCAATCTGGTGCCTTTGAAACCATGTCAACTACGGCACCACCCGTTGGACGTGGCTGGGAATATGTGATCGGCGGTGGGGCCACCGTTGGTGGTGCACGACCCTGGGACTGGAATGCGGAACTTCAGGCTTTACCCGGCTTTGTTAGAGAGAAGTTGACGGCACCCTCGGTCGAACCAGGTCGCTACACCTTGGTCATCCACCCCACAAATCTGTGGCTGACAATTCACGAATCCATCGGCCATGCCACGGAACTTGATCGTGCACTCGGTTACGAAGCGAATTACGCCGGCACATCTTTCGCCACCACCGAAAAACTTGGCAACTTCAAATACGGCTCTCCGCTCATGCATGTCACTGGCGATCGACAAGCAGTTCATGGCTTAGCGAGCGTAGGTTGGGATAGCGAAGGTGTCGCCGCCCAACAGTGGGACATCGTCAAGGATGGCACCTTGGTGGGCTACCAACTTGATCGCGCCATGGCGCAGGAATTTGGCTACGAGCGCTCGAATGGTTGCGCCTTCGCTGATTCCGGTGAGCATGTGCCCATTCAGCGCATGCCGAATGTGTCACTTCAACCGTCAGCCACGGGGCCAAGTTCAGCCGAGGCGCTGATTGCTGGAGTCGAAGATGGCATCTATATCGTCGGCGACAAGTCATGGTCCATTGATATGCAGCGGTACAACTTCCAGTTCACGGGTCAGCGCTTCATGCGCATTAAGAATGGTCAACTAGCGGGCCAAGTCAAAGATGTGGCCTACCAAAGTCGCACCCCAGATTTCTGGGGTTCAATGATTGCAGTCGGTGGACCCGACACGTATCTACTTGGTGGTGCGCTCAATTGCGGTAAGGGGCAACCTGGACAGGTGGCCCCTGTGTCGCATGGTTGTCCGGTTGCAGTTTTCGAAAACATCAACATTCTTAACACCAGCGCGGAGGCCGGAGCATGAGCACGCAGGAATCTCCTCAAGAAATCGCCGAGCGTGCACTCAGCGCAGTATCTGGCAGCGCAATCGTCCTCGTGGAACATGATTCAACTGCGGATGTTCGCTGGGCACGTTCAACATTGACGACCAACGGTGAGCGTGGTTCAACAACCCTGACCGTCATTGCATTTGATGAGCGTAGTGATGGAGTCGCCACCGCGACGTTGAGCATGACCGGTCCAAACGTCGAGAGTTCTGAAGCCCTTGCTAGGGCAGCATTCGCGGCTGCCAAATCTGCGCCGGTGGCAGCGGATGCCGCACCTTTGATTGCCCCTGGTGACGTGCCGGGCAACGCTCAGGCGTGGTTTGAGCCCGCACTGCTCACCTCCGGTGCGGCGCTTTCACCCGTCACGGCAGGTCTTGGTGCTGCCTTGCGCGCTGGTCACTCCGATGGCATTGAACACTTTGGATACGCCGAACACTCAGTCACGACGACCTGGTTGGCCTCGACTACCGGGCTGAGATTGCGATGGGCGCAACCTTCAGGGCGCATCGAGATGACAGCTAAGTCGCATGAACGTGCGCGGTCAGCATGGCAAGGCGCTGCCAATGAAGATCTAAGCCTCATTGACATAGCCCAATTAGATTCACAGTTGCGGCAAGGTCTTGCGTGGCAAGCGCACAAGATTGAGGTGAAGCCAGGGCGACACACTGCTTTATTGACCGCGGGCGCCGTTGCGGATTTGGCCTGCGATATCTGGTGGTATGCCAGCGCTCGTGATGCGGCGGAAGGGCGAAGCGTGTTCAGTCGCGCGGGCGGTGGAACTCGAGTGGGAGACGTCCTGACTTCGCGACACATCACCATTGGGTCAGATCCACACGATTCTGACATGCCGGGCATGCCATTTGAAGCCGTGACGACATCGAATAGCCACAGCAGCGTGTTCGACAATGGCTTGCCAGCATCCTCTGCGGCATGGGTGGTTGACGGAAAAGTGGGTTCGCTCATTGCCCCCCGGGCTGTGGCTCAGGAACTCGGGTGTCAACCCGTGGCTTCAGGCACAAACCTGCGCGTAACGGACTCGGAAGGTCACGGAACGTTGGATGACCTCATTGCGCGCACTGACGATGCACTGCTTGTGACATGCGTTTGGTACAACCGGGTCGTTGACCCTCAGACCTTGCTCATCACTGGTTTGACGAGAGATGGTGTGTATGTCGTTAAGAACGGGGAGATTGTCGGAGCCGCCGGCAATTTCCGGTTCAATGAGAGCCCCGTGGGGATGTTGGCTCGCGTAACCGATGCCAGCGCAACCTCAAGAACCCAACCGCGCGAAATGGCGGACTATGTGCCCCGAATCGCTGCCCCCGCGATGCTCATCGACGGGTTCAATTTCTCGACTGCGAGCGATGCGCTCTAAGCGGAAGGCTCACCTTCACGGGTACCGAATCAGGACACGCGCTACGCGACTACCGGCTATACAACTTCCTGTGAACTGCGCCTGAATTCCCATTGACCACAGGGCGTACGACACATAGGGTGACGCCACCTAGTCATCCATGACTAGGTCATCTGTCTGGGTGCACCTAGAACGGATGTCGCTTGCGGTATCGATGCATCGATAC
>RGCY01000007.1 GCA_009918865.1 Actinomycetota bacterium | reverse complement strand
CCATGCCCACCCCAACCGACGCACCATTGCGTGCAAGAAGGATGGCATTGCTCTTCACAGCGCGGCATGCTCGCCAAGCAAACTGCAAGTCAGCCAACATCTCATCATCCGCAGGGGTTCCGCAGACAAGCGTCCAGGTTGCAACATCGTCGCCGGTCGCGTCTAGGGCATCGGGTTGCTGGCGCAGGTAGCCGCCCGACACAGCCCGCCATTCAATCCGCGTGCGATGTGGTGCTTGCGCGCGCACGAGTCGCATAGCAGTCTTGCCAGCAAGGACCTGCAGGGCCGCGTCAGTGAAGTCAGGCGCGATGACTACTTCAGTGAATACCTTGGCGATGCTTTCGGCTGTCTGTGCGTCGAGTGGCCGATTTAGAGCAACCACGCCACCAAATGCCGAGAGTGGGTCGCAGGCGAGTGCCTTTTCATACGCACTATGTGCGTCCGCGCCTACTGCAATGCCGCACGGATTCGCATGCTTGATGATGGCGACGGTTGCCACATCACCCTGATCATGTGCGGCTCGCCAGGCTGCGTCTGCATCAATGTAGTTGTTGTAAGACATTTCCTTGCCTTGCAACAACTCACCACGCGCAACCCCAGTGTTCTTTGCATCTGCGTCCACGTAGAGCGCCGCCGGCTGGTGTGGATTTTCGCCGTAACGAAGTGGCTGCGAAAGAGTGGCGCTAATGCCAGCAAATGCTGGCCAGCCATCCACCGCGTCAGCTGTTTGGGCAAGCCACTGTGCAACCGCTGTGTCGTAACTTGCTGTGTGAGCAAACGCGCGCGCTGCAAGTTGTCTGCGCTGCTCATGTGTGAATCCACCTTGCTGCAGTGCGTCAAACACCCCTGAGTAATCCGCTGGCGATGTCACCACTGCAACACTTTCGTGGTTCTTTGCGGCCGCGCGCACCATTGCCGGTCCGCCGATGTCGATGTTTTCGATGCAATCGTCCAATGTGCCGCCAGCAGCGACTGTTTGCACGAATGGATATAGGTTCACGACAAGAAGTTGAAATGGTGTGATGTTGTGCTCGGTCATTGCCTGCACATGCGCTGGATCTGCAGGCCGACCGAGTAACCCACCATGAATTGCAGGGTGCAAGGTCTTCACTCGACCATCAAGCATTTCCGGAAAGCCAGTCACATCGCTCACCGCGGTGACTGGTAGGCCAGCATCCGCAATGGCTGCCGCAGTGCCACCCGTGGAAACAATCTCAACGCCAGCGGCGGTCAAAGCCTTCGCAAGTTCAATCAAACCGGTCTTGTCAGAGACTCCGAGCAAAGCCCGACGAATCGCGATGCGGTCATTCATGGCTTGCTCCTGTCGGTTCGGCGGCGATGCGCGAGCGAATGACATCGACAATCAACTCGCGTTCAACCACTTTGATGCGTTCATGCAGGGATTCCACAGTGTCGCCAGGCTGCACAGGCACGCGCACTTGTGCGAGCACCGGACCGGTGTCCATGCCATAGTCAACTAAATGAACTGTGGCTCCGGTCTCGGACACCCCAGCAGAAAGTGCGTCAGCAACCGCATGCGCGCCCGGGAATGCAGGTAGCAAAGACGGATGTGAGTTGATGATGCGACCAACGAACTTGTCCACGACCTCCGCCCCAAGGATGCGCATGAAACCCGCAGACACAATCAAATCGGGTTCAGTTGTGGTGAGCACATCGGCAATGCGCTGATTCCATTGAGCGCGAGATGCATAGTCACCGACGGGAACGATGTGCACGGGCACGCCGGCTGTGAGTGCACGTTCCACAACGGAAGCAGCAGGTTGATCAGTTATCAGCGCAACGACGGAGAAAGCATCATCAGCCGCGTCCAGAATTGACTGCGCGAGTGTTCCGGCTCCGGAAGCCATGAGAACAATTCGCGCCGCATGCACGTTGCGGAAGTCTAGGTGCGAACAACCGCCGTGTTTCTGCTCGCCCACCATGAGCCAAGGGCAGTCCCCAGGGCACACAGCCCAGCGCCGTAGACAGCTGCTCGCCAATCAAGCCCTAGTCGCGGCCAGCCTGGATAACCAAAGCCGCCGGATGCGAGATACGCCACCGCCATGGTGAGTGTTCCGAAAACAACAGCACACCCGGCTACCAACCCAACGAGCTGACCTGGGCTTTGTATGAATTCTGTTGAAGCCATAAACGCAAAGCCAGCACTGACCGCCACTGGCACGAGTAACACAGCCCACGCCCATGGTGGTGGCTGTTGCGGAAATGCAGCAAGGATCGGTAGCGGCGGTAGTTTCGTTGCGCTGCCTGCGAACACGCTGATGGTTTGGGTGGCATGCACGGCCACCGGCGCACCGAAGAGGAACCCGGCCCCCCAGATTGCGACATTCGGCGCTAACCACAGACTGACAACCCACATCCCGACCGTGACTGCCCCACCAGCACCAAACTCCTGAGTCAGCGCAGTTGCCTCGCGCCAATGAACGATTGTGGATGTCAGGAGTGCGATGCTCGATATCGCAATCAATGTGAACAACGTCCGTCGCGTGATGGAAAAAGCAGCGGTCACCGTGGGCGAAAGTGAGATGTCAACGACTGCGGTGCGGGCATCGCGCAAAGTAACGTAACCACTCACCGCCGCGACTGCAATCGCTGACGCCAGCGCCGCTTGCGCTGGTGAGATGCGTACTCCTTCATGAGACACCCACCATGCGATGCCGGTGATGACAGCGATGTGCCCTACACAAAATGCACCAAGGAAGACCAAAACCGGTTGCCGACCGGGGTAACCAAGGTCGCGAATACCGCGACGAGCGGCCCGATGACATGACCAGATGCTGACGGCGACTAAACCGAGCGGCAGGATGCTCCACGTCCCACCGAGTGCGGTGACATGCACTCCAAAAGACGCCAACCACACAACAACGGCAAGGCGGCTCGCAGCGGAAACATCGGAACCAACATCGCCGCCGGCAGTCACCGACCACAGTGTCAACACAATGCCGGTGGTGAGAGCGGCGGAACGCAACAGCGAGAGAGGCACAGACAACAATGCGGTGAGTAACGCGCGCCGCGTGTCACTCAATCCAGACGTTGCCACGGGGACATCGTCGCGGTTAGTAGCGCAACGCACGCCTGTGCCACGCCGCGAAGTGGACGCCACGGTGTGATGCGGACTCAGCAGTGTAAGCGCATCATGTGCGCCGCTGCCACACGACGAACGTTGCGGCGTGGCACTCACGCACGGCTGTCGGTCTCGAAGCAACACCCATCTCGTGGGTGAGTCAGAAAGTGCTGTTCTCAGGCACTGATGCGAGCGAGACTCTTACTGGCGAGACGCACGCCAGCCAGACCCGGGCCAGCGCGATCAGGCACGCACAAGTGCGTTGTAAGCCTCACGGGCGAGACGAGCCGTCTCACTCGGGGTCTTACCCACCTTCACACCAACAGCCTCAAGTGCAAGCTTCTTGGCTTCGGCGGTGCCAGATGAACCAGAAACAATGGCGCCGGCGTGCCCCATGGTCTTACCTTCCGGTGCGGTGAACCCAGCGACATAACCAACAACCGGCTTGGTCACATGTTCTTTGATGAAAGCTGCAGCGCGCTCTTCGGCGTCACCACCGATTTCGCCAATCATCACGATGACATCGGTGTCTGGGTCGTCTTGGAACATGCGCAAGCAATCAATGTGAGTCGTGCCGATGATGGGGTCGCCACCAATTCCAACGGCGGTGGAAATCCCAATGTCACGCAACTCGTACATCATTTGGTAAGTGAGCGTTCCGGACTTGGAGACCAAACCAATGCGACCGGCGCCGGTGATGTCAGCCGGAATGATGCCGACATTGCACTCGCCAACGGTGATGAGCCCGGGGCAGTTCGGCCCAATGATGCGCGTGGTGCCACTTTGCTGTGCGCGGGCGAAGAACTCTGCGGTGTCGTGCACGGCAATGCCCTCGGTGATGACAACGCACAAGTGGATCTTGGCGTCGATTGCGGAGAGCACAGCATCCTTTGCGAACTTTGGTGGCACGAAGACAACAGAAACATCGGCACCGGTTGCAGTCACTGCTTCGGCCACGCTGTTGAAAACCGGAATGCTGTGACCATTGGCTTCAAAGACTTGACCGCCTTTGCCAGGTGTGACGCCCGCGACGATGTTGGTGCCCGATGCGAGCATGCGCGCTGTGTGCTTACTGCCTTCCGCACCGGTGATTCCTTGTACGAGAACTTTGGTGGACTTGTTCAGGAAGATTGACATGGTTACTCCTCAGTTCTCAGGCGCCGGCGGCAAGCGCCGCGACCCGGTCGGCTGCGTCGTCCATGGTTTCGACGACGTGGATGACGGAAAGGTTGGCCTTGCTCAGAATGTCGCGACCAGCAGCGGCGTTGTTACCGTCTAACCGACACACGATTGGCTTGGTCACCGGTTCACCCTGCCCTTCAAGCAGAGCGATGGCTTGCACGATTCCATTCGCCACCGCGTCACATGCGGTGATGCCGCCGAACACATTGACAAACACACTCTTCACATCCGGGTCACCAAGCACAATTTCCAGACCATCAGCCATCACCTGGGCGGATGCGCCACCACCGATGTCCAGGAAGTTGGCCGGGCGCACACCCTTGTGCTTTTCACCCGCGTAAGCAACGACATCGAGTGTGCTCATCACCAAGCCCGCGCCATTACCGATGATGCCCACTTCACCCTCGAGCTTGACATAGTTCAAGCCCTTCTCTTTTGCTTTCAGTTCCAAACCATTCTCGGCTGCGAGGTCAACCAATGCGGCATGGTCTGCATGACGGAACTCTGCATTTTCATCGATTGTCACCTTGCCATCGAGTGCCATGACCTGACCTTCGGGTGTCTTCACAAGTGGGTTGACTTCCACGAGAGTGGCATCTTCTTTGACGAACACATCCCACAGACGTTGTAGGACCTCAATGACTTGCTCACGGATATCCGCTGGGAATCCGGCGGTGTCGCTGATGCTGGCGGCAACCTCGGCGTTCACGCCAACAAGCGGATCAATCAGAACTTTTGCCAAAGCTTCGGGCTTCGTCGCGGCAACCTCTTCAATGTCCATCCCGCCCTCAACGCTGGCCATCGCGAGAAATGTGCGGTTGGCACGGTCAAGAAGGTAGGAGACGTAGTACTCCTGCTCGATGTCCGCAGCGCCAGTGATGAGCACCTTGTGAACGATGTGACCTTTGATGTCTAGGCCAAGGATTGCGTCAGCTTTCTCTCCGGCTTCGGCGGCACTCTTAGCAAGTTTCACGCCACCTGCTTTACCGCGGCCGCCGGTCTTCACCTGCGCCTTAACGACGACCATGCCGCCAATCTGCTCAGCAGCCGCGACCGCAGCACTGGCATCCGTGACGACCACTCCAGACTGCGTTGGAACACCATGCTTGGCAAACAACTCTTTTGCTTGGTACTCGTAGAGATCCACGTTGCTTCCTCAGTTTGCTCGTCGTAGGTCGGTCGTGCAGGAGCGTGCAGCGTGCGCATGTGCGACACCGCGGGTGTGGTGCAGGTTTGTGTGCGTTAGTCGGCGCGAGCGCCGACATTCGTGCGCACCCAATCGATGACATCAGTCGTGGGAGTTCCGGGTGTGAAAATCTGTGCGACACCAAGTTCGCGCAGTGCCCGGATGTCATCATCCGGGATGATGCCTCCGCCGAAGAGGATGACATCGTCGGCACCGCGTGCCACCAATTCCTCTTTCACAGCTTTGAACAAGGTCATATGCGCACCAGACAGGATGCTGAGCCCGACGGCGTCAGCATCTTCCTGCACCGCAGTTTGAGCCACCTGTGCTGGCGTTTGGTGAAGGCCGGTGTAGATGACCTCCATGCCAGCATCGCGCAATGCGCGGGCAATGATTTTTGCGCCCCGGTCGTGACCATCCAAACCGGGCTTAGCAACCACCACCCGGGTCGGGCGGGCTGCGGCATGCGTGTTGCCTGTGCTCACGGGATGCAAGCGTACGCGTAGCATCCTGTGAGTGCGCACGACGAGTCCTGGCTACTCCATCACACTTCGGCTGATTGCCGAGCCACGCGTGCATGCCCGTGGGCTGATCGTCTCGGCCGTCGCTAAAGCCGGCGGCATTGTGACCGCACTCGATGTGGCGGAGCCCACACCCGGGTCGGTAAAAGTTGACCTTTCGTGTGACGCACGCGACAGCGACCATGTGGCACAAATCGTGGCGGCCCTTGATGCCATCGATGGCTGCCGCGTCGCCAAGGTCAGTGACCGCGTGTTCTTGGCGCACCTTGGCGGAAAGCTCGAAGTCGCGGTCAAAGCGCCGATGCGCCACCGCGACGACCTAGCGCGCATCTACACCCCTGGAGTCGCGCGCGTGTGTGAAGCGATAGCCGAACACCCTGAAGATGTTCGACGCCTGACCATCAAGCGCAACACCGTGGCGGTGGTGACGGATGGGTCGGCTGTGCTCGGCCTAGGTGATCTCGGTCCGGCAGCCGCCATGCCCGTGATGGAGGGCAAGGCCGCATTGTTCAAGCGCTTTGCCAATGTTGATGCTTGGCCGATTTGCATTTCATCAAATGATGTTGATGAAATCGTGCGAACGGTTGAGTTGATAGCAACCGGCTTCGGCGGCATCAACTTGGAAGACATCGCTGCGCCACGCTGTTTTGAAATTGAAGCGCGTTTGCGCGAGCGCCTTGACATTCCGGTGTTTCACGATGACCAGCACGGAACGGCCATCGTGGTCGTGGCCGCACTGCGCAATGCACTGCGCCTAGTGGGCAAGTCACTTGCACAGGCACGCATCGTGATGTCAGGCGCTGGTGCGGCTGGGACTGCAGTGTGCAAACTGTTGCTCACCGCTGGCGCCACCGACATCGTGATGTATGACCTCGATGGCGCGCTCCACCGTGGGCGAACTGATCTCGACCCTGTGCGCACTGCGCTACTTGAATCCATGAATCCACGCAATGTGACCGGCTCAATCAGTGAGGCACTTCGCGATGCGGATGTGTTCATTGGTCTCTCAGCACCTGGCGTGATCACCGCCGATGATGTAGCCGGCATGGCGCGCGATTCCATCGTCTTCGCGCTTGCCAACCCGGAGCCGGAAATTGAGCCGGTTGAAGCCGCCGAGCATGCGTTGGTGGTTGCCACGGGGCGCAGTGACTACCCCAACCAAATCAACAATGTGCTGGCCTTCCCCGGCGTCTTCCGCGGAATGCTCGATGCCGGCGGTTACACAATCACCGATGAAGTGTTGCTCGCGGCAGCCGATGCCATTGCTGACTGCGTGAATGACAATGAGTTAAGCAGTGTTTACATCGTGCCGAGTGTGTTCCACCCGGAAGTCACGACGCGAGTTACCAATGCGGTACGGCGAGTTGTGGAACGTCAGCGCGGGGATTCCATCCCCCCGATTCCTGTCAGTCGAGCTTCAGATGACGAGTCGCTGTCAAGTTTTGGTTCGTAGCGCTGCTGATAGTTCTACAACTTCTCCAGTGGCGCGTAACGAAGTAGCAATCGCTTCTGCCCGGCCGAGCCAAAATCGACCGTGACTTGTGCTCGTTCGCCACTGCCAGAGATTCCGATGACTTTGCCCATGCCATACGACTCATGATTGACGCGATCACCGATTTCAACATCATGTTCATTCAGACGTGGACCGCTCTCCTTGGCTGATGAGCCGAAGGCCGTGCGAGCCGTGCGGATAGGTGCACGTCCGCCGTATGCAGCACTTGAGTCGGTTTGAGTCACCTGCGTGAAGCGTGGCTGCACAATGCGCTGTTCATCCAGCACATGCCGTGGAATTTCATCGAGGAATCGTGAGGCGATTGCATATTGCGGACTACCCCACACCGAACGGCTTGCCGCGCGCGTGAGGTAGAGATTGCGCATTGCGCGCGTGATGCCCACATAAGCAAGGCGACGCTCTTCTTCCAGTTCGTCGGGGTCGTTCAGTGAGCGATTGTGGGGAAACACTCCCTCTTCCATTCCTGTGAGGAAGACCACGGGAAATTCCAAACCCTTCGCGGTGTGAAGTGTCATCAAGGTGACCACACCATCGTCGCCATCGGGCAACGAGTCGCTATCCGCAACCAGCGACACCTGCTCAAGGAAGCCTGCAACTGTGGGATAAATCGGCTCTTCACCTTCAATGAGTTCTTGGCTTGAAAGTGCGTGCTCATACTCACGGGCGACATCCACCAACTCCGATAGGTTCTCGAGCCGGCCTTCATCCTGAGGGTCATTGCTCATCTGAAATTCGCGGCCCATGCCAGTCTTGTCAATCACTGCTTCCAGCACATCGGCTGGACCTACTCCTTGATTGATGAGTTCAGTCAACTCATCAATCAACCGCACGAAACCTTGAACTGCGGACGCGGAACGGCTTGCAATGCCAGGGGCTTGGTCGACCACCCGAAGCGCATCAAAGAAACCGATGCGTTCACGCAGAGCGAGGGTTTCAACTGCTTGTTCAGCCCGGTCTCCAATGCCACGCTTCGGAACGTTGATGATGCGACGAACTGCGATTTCATCGGCCGGGTTCACCAGCGCTTTGAGGTAGGCAATTGCATCACGGATTTCCCGGCGTTCATAGAAGCGCACACCCCCGATGAGCCTGTAAGCCAAACCAGAACGCATGAACTGCTCTTCAAGTGCGCGTGATTGCGCGTTGGTGCGATACATCACCGCGATTTCACTTGAGCGCACACCGCGGGCACGCTGCTGCTGAATTTCTCGAACGACGAATGCGGCTTCGTCATTTTCATCATCCGCGGCGTAGAGAGTGATGAGGTCACCATCACCAGAGTCAGTCCACAAGAGTTTGCTCTCTCGGCTGTCATTGTGTGCGATTACCGCGTTCGCAGCGGTGAGAATGTTTTGTGTGGAGCGGAAGTTTTGTTCAAGTTTGACGGTGCGAGAGTTGGGAAAATCCTCCCGGAACTCTCGGATGTTTCGGATGGTGGCGCCACGGAAGGCATAAATGGACTGGTCGGCGTCGCCCACCACACATAGCTCTGCCGGTGGCAACGACCCACCTTCCGGCCCCACCAGTTCGCGAATCAGAACGTATTGCGCATGGTTCGTGTCTTGGTATTCGTCCACCAAGATGTGGCGAAAGCGCTGCCGGTAGCCGTTAGCGATTTCCGGAAACGCCTGCAGCAGCCAAACTGTCTCGCAGATGAGGTCATCGAAATCCATGGCGTTCGCTTGCTTCAGACGCCGCTGATATTCGCGGTAAACCTGTGCGATGAGTTCTAGCCGCTGCCCATCGGGGTCGTCTTCACGGCCGCCGTCAACGCTGTCAACATCAATGAGTTCGTTCTTGAGGTTCGAGATGGAGTTGGCGAACATCCGCGGTGGAAACCGCTTGGCATCAAGGTCAAGGTCTTTACACACTTTCGTGATGAGCCGGAGAGCGTCATCAGAGTCATAGATGGAGAAACTCTGTGTGAACCCAATTGCCCCAGCATCAGCACGCAGAATGCGCACGCAGGCGGAGTGAAAAGTGCTTACCCACATCAAGCGAGCGCGTCGACCCACGCGCGCGGCCACGCGGTCGCGCAATTCTCCAGCGGCTTTGTTGGTGAAGGTGATGGCCAGGATTTCGGTGGGGTGAACTCGGTGTTCCGAAATCAGATGAGCAATGCGCGCGGTGAGCACACGCGTCTTGCCGGAGCCAGCGCCCGCGACAATCAGCAGCGGACCACCACGGTGTGCGACGGCATCTAGTTGTTCGGCGGTGAGGTCGATGGCGTGCCCTGGTGCAGACGGATCAAAGGGCAACTCAAACGACACAGGTCAATCCTAAATCTGGGGTGTGAACAGGGACGGGTGTGTGAAGACAGCTAGCCCGCGCACGAAACCGCTGACGTGGGCAGCGTGTCATTCACCATGTAGTTGATGAACACCGCATCCAAACAAGCATTCTTCACACTCAACAGTGGAGCATGGCCTGAGCCTTCATACGTCACCAGCGGTGACTTCAAATCGCGCGCAGTGGCTTGTGCAAATGAGTACGGAGTTGTGGCTTCAAGCCGTGAACCAACGACAAGCACTGGCTTGCCAGATGTGTTCACACGCGCCGCGATTGTTGCGGGTGGGTCCGGAATTGTCTTGTCTTCAAAGGCAAACCACGACCACTCGTTGCCTGGGCGCTCTGGATAGGACACATAGCTGCCGTCGTCCATGCTGAGTTTGCTTCCAAATGGAGCGGCGGCGCGAGCGCGCTTGTCTTGCGCATCCATTTCAGCGTGAGTATGCAAATCGCGACCATCGCGATCCATAGCGTTCACCATGGTCATGATTTCGTAACTGTTGTCACGCTTGAGGTTGCTCAGGTTGTAGCCCTTGCCTTCGGAGAAGGCGTCATACATCGGCTTTGGGTCATAGCCATCGAGATTCATGCCGAAGTACTCGAACGAGCCGAGCCACTTCTCGCCGTAAGCCGCGTCTAAAGCATCATTGAATGCCGATTGGGCTTCAGTGTTGTCGTAGTAAGTCAACGCCATGATGCCGTGTGTGAACATGTAAAGGTTGCTTTGCCGAGACCGACCATCGTCACTGGGCTTGATGCCCATAAAGCCGCGCATTTGGCCCTTTGCAGCCCAGTCGGCAACCTCCAACATCAACGCCTGCACCTGCGCTCGAGTCTTACCCTTCGCCTTCGCATAGCCATCCACAAAACGCATGATTGACGCTTCACGCGCTTTGGCTTGGATGATGGCGCGGTCGTAGTTATCTGTTGATGTGTCTGTGGGTGAGTTCAGTGTGATGCGACCCACGTGTTGTGGGTAGGCACGGATGTATTCGGCGGCAATCGTGGTGCCGTAGGACGAACCAAAGAAATTCAACGGCTCATCGGCTGTCAGAACTTCGCGCATCACATCGAGGTCTTGCACCACGTTCTTAGTGCCAAGCACCCACCAAGAAGGATTGCGCTTCTTACAGTCTGCGTAGTACTCATCCGATGCTGCCTTCATCTTCGCTTCATCTTGTGCATTTCGCACTGGTCCTGTGAGAACCCAGTACGTTGCGAAATCCAATTTGTCGTCGCAGCTAATCTTTTGCCCATCTGCCGGCTGTGAGTTCTTCACGCCGCGTGGGTCGAAACCGATGATGTCGTACCTATCGCGCACTGCCTGCGGAAACTCCATCCACTGAACTTGGTCAACACCGGACTCACCAGGACCTCCGGGGTTAAGGAACAGCACACCTTTCTTGGGTGCCTTGCCTGTTGAGGGCAGCATCATCAACGCAAGAGAAAAGTCGGCCAGTTTCGCACTGCCGTCATACACCGCGGGCACTTTCACAGTCGTGCAACGCGCCACCGTTGTGTTGAAGGCCGAACTAAACCGCTCAGCTTTAACGAACCAATCAGAGTCACACTGACCCCATTCCGCTTGCTGCGAGCGGTAGCCCTCAATGCTTGTGAATGCTGGCGTTGCTGATTTTGAAGCGCTCGAACAGCCGGCAGCGAGCAGCGCAGTTGCCGCGGCAAGAACCAGAGTGCGAGTGGCGTTGCTGTGGGTTGATGTGCGCATGTCTACCTCTCGTGTCGTCGCGGTGAGAGTAGCAGCCATGCCGGACAATCCAGAGCCGCGAAGGTGCTCAGATGCGCCCTTGTTCAAGCCCGTCGAGCACCTCGTGCGCACGCACTCGCACCGAATCAATGTCGCTGAGTCGACGAAGTCCAGCCATCTGTTGGAACATGCGGTGATTGCTCGAAAACTCGGATTCGTGGCGAGCCAGGAAATCCCAATAGAGGGTGGTGAAGGGGCACGCATTTTCACCAGTGCGCTGCTTGGGGTCATAGGCGCACCCTTTACAGAACTGCCCCATCTTCGAGATGTAAGCACCGCCGGATGCGTAGGGCTTGGTCATCAACACGCCGGCATCAGCGTGCGTGCCCATGCCAATCACATTGGGCACCATCACCCACTCCGCAGCATCAACAAAGACTTCGCGCATCCAATCGAGGAATTCCTGCGGTGATGTTCCGGTAAGCAGCGCGAGATTGCTCAACACCATCAGCCGTGGGATGTGATGAGTCCAGCCGCGTTCATGAACATCAGCAACCACCGAACGCACGCAGTTCATGTGCGTTTTCGAGGAATCGGTGAATAGAGGCAGCAGTCGGCGGTGGGCGTTGAGATGGTTGTTCTCGCGATAGTTCTCCCCCAAGTACCAATACATTCCATACACATACTCACGCCAACCGATGACCTGACGGATGAATCCTTCGCACGACGCGATGGGGATGTCACTGTGACTGAAGCGCTCAAGGGCTGCATCGATGACTTCTGATGCCAGGAGCAGGCCGTTGTTGAGGTAGGGGCTCAGCAGCGAGTGATGAGCCCGCCAACTCTGGTTGGGCATGGCATCTTCATATGGACCGAAATCTGCAAAATGGTGTGTGAAGAAGTGCTCCATCTGGGCACGTGCTTCAGCGCGCGTTGTTCCCCACACCTTCGTGTTCAACTCGCCCCAGGTGGAATCTGGAAGTTCGTTGCGCACCTGCTCGTCGATGTCATCAAACTCGAAGTAGAGCTCGGGACCCCAGTCATGTTGTTTCGGCGGTGGGAGCCGATTCTCAGCGTCGTAATTCCATGTGCCGCCAACTGGCTTATCTCCATCCATGAGGATGTTCAATCGACGGCGCTGCGCCCGGTAGAAGTTCTCCATCGTGAACGATGACTGCGTGCTCGCCCATGCTTGGAAAACTTCACGCGGGGTGAGAAAGAAATCGTTGTCTACAAAAGTCGCACCGATGGCAGTGAGCTGTTCACTGAGGCGAAAGGAGTTGGGTTGAGCGCAGACGATGTTGCGAATTCCGGTGCTCGTCCGCACAGCCTCAAGACCTTCAACTGTGGTCGCGGCCTTGCGATAATCAACGTTCCAACCGTCTGCGCGCAGTTGCTCTGCAAAATGACGAGCACTGGAAATCAAGAAATGTAGGCGTTGCTTGTGCCAGGGTCGAGTGGTGAGCATGCGTTGACTTTCAATCAGCACGATGACATCAGTGCCTTTGTCTGCCACGCGCATGGCTCCGCGCTCAACATTGAGTTGGTCAAAGGGGATGTAGATGAGTCGACTCATGTCAGTGCGCAACTCTCACTGAGTTCGACGCGGCAACGATCCCGGCCATGCTCACGGCGCTTGTGGCGCTCGTGACTGCCCGTTGACATTCGGCCGGCTGTTGCATGGCACGCGAGCCTAGGGCGGTTCGTTGGTTTCCTCTTGCGCACGCAAGCCCGCCGGATTCCTTGCCTGATGTGGCGCGCGCCGCGAATAGACTCACGCGCGTGAATAGCCCCACCGCACCCGAAAACCGCATCACTGAGGAAGTTCTCGCCGGGATTTCCCGAGCGCTCGTGGTGACCGCACACCCAGACGATGTTGATTTCGGTGCTGGCGGCACCATCGCCGTTCTCACTGACCGCGGCGTGGAAGTCACGTATTGCATTTGCACTGACGGCGATGCCGGTGGGTTTGACCCCGCGGTGCCACGCAGTGAGATTCCACGGATTCGTCGTGCCGAGCAGCGAGCCGCTGGTGCCGTGCTCGGTGTTCACGATGTGCGCTATCTGGGATATGCCGATGGGGCACTTGAGGTGACTCAAGCCTTGCGCCGTGACATCTCTCGCGTCATTCGTCAGGTGCGGCCGGATGTGGTCATCACACAAAGTGCCGACATCAACTACGAACGCATCTACGCATCTCATCCGGACCATCGCGCAGCCGGTGAAGCAGCGCTCATTGCGGTCTACCCTGATGCGCGCAATCCGTTTGCCCACCCGGTTCTGCTCAATGAAGAGGGTTTGGATGCGTGGTCGGCACCGATGGTGTGGGTGATGGCGCATCCCACCCGCAATGGCTGGATCGACACCACTGACACTTTCGACCGCAAGGTTGCCGCGCTACACGAACATGTTTCCCAGACGGAACACATGGACGACTTGCCCGGACGCATTCGCCCATGGGGTGAAGGCATGGCAGCCGAAGCAGGTTTCGCAGCAGGTCGACTTGCCGAAGGGTTTTACGTCATCAATTCGGCGTGAGGGGGTTTTGTGGACGAGCGCGTTGACCTTCTGGACTTTGTCCAGAACAAGATGACAATGACAAATTACTACCAGCCGGTTGTGATCAAGACTTTACTGACAGGTGGTGGACGGGCGACTAGGGAAGATCTTGCAAGGGAACTTCTACTAGGAGACCCGGACACGCTGCCAAGCGCTTTACGCACATTGCAACGCTGGCCGTGGATCACATTGCGCAAACGTGGTGTCGTCGAACGAGCTCCCTCAAGCTCTGATTGGGTGCTTCGAGCGAAGTTCGCGGAATCTGACATCCCCGCAATAATCGCCGCGTGCGATACCGCACTGCACGCTTGGGCCAAGCGGTTTCCAAGGAAGCAGGCTTCGCAGCGAATCCGCTTAATCTCTGAAGCAGGCGGATGTTGTCAAGCATGTGGGGCCAGACCACCGAAGGTGGAATTGGACATCGATCACATCATTCCAAGGGCACGGGCAAAGAACGACTGCGTACCCAAGCCGGGAGGGGGACTAATGCATGTAGACGACGAAAGAAATTTGCAAGTGTTGTGCGCCTCCTGCAACCGTGGCAAGCGAGACCAAGGGGGCTTTGACTTTCGTCCAAGCGAGGAGCATTTGGCTCGTGCGATTGCGCTTACTTTGGACATCGCCGCCAGCCATGGGTACGACATCGACTTGGTCTTCAATCGTGGCCGTTCACTTCACGTTACTGGGCTAAACCTTCATGTGCCCGAGCCAGCACTTCGTGTAGACGCGACGACAGCCGCTAGCGATGCCTGATTTTTGGTACCACGGCAATGACATGGAATAAGCCCAACGTCAGTGTCAGACACCTCCAGCAGACTCCGTGGCAAGGAGGCTCAAATGAACACATTCGAATTTCGCGGCTCATTCACATTCACCGTGCAAGCCGAGGACCAAGAAGCCGCTGAAGAAATTCTCAATGAGCAGCTCGGTGAAGTGCTACTCAACTGGAATGTCGACCAAGTGTCGTACTAGCAGTCTGATGTAAATGCGATGCAAATCGAGAGAACCAGCGATAAGAACGCATTGACATCGAGACATCACCAACAGAGGCTGTAGAACCACCGACTATTGCAATTTCAGCCACCGTAGTTACACTCTTCTCACAATCAAGACGAACGCGTTAAGGCCCTCGGCTGGCGTTCACCAACCGGTAGCTCAATCGGTGGTCTGAGGGAGATTGGCCGGCACTTCAGAGATGAAGATGTTGGAACTAGAGCCAGGAGCACCACCGATGAACATCATCGCTGCCGCGGTCTTGTGACCGCTCGCCCATCACTCACTTGATAACCACTCGCATCCGCGAGTGGGCAGTCATGCCTTCGGGCATCGCGACGTCTGCGAGGTGGGCAAACCTTCCCCGGACGAACGCGCCACATTGCAGGCCAATCGACCAAGGAGCACAGTGGGCAAGCACCACAGCAAAACCCTCAAGGCCCTGGCTAAACGCCAGGCAGCAGCACCCAACGACCGTGGCTTTCGCAAGCCGGGGTCGATGAACCCTCGCAAGACCGGCTACTGGCGGGTCAAAGCGAACAACTGACATCCGACTCAACAAGAAACCCCGGGCGGTGCGGGAATAGCCCACGCCGACCCGGGGTTCTACCCCACGAAGGTTGCCAACCACGCCACGCACACGCGGCCTTCGCCGGCATCACAGCACGACCACACAACTGAATCCCGATCACGAATGGCAGCCGTAGGTACTCGGCTGGCTGCCTAGCAACCGCGCAACCCGCGCACGGTGCTCCGAGGAGAGATCAGCTGCGAGAGCAGAAGAGCGAGGAGAACGCCAATGAATGTCGAACCACCTGCCCGTGATGACGGAGCAGATGAGTCAACCCATGCCGATGCGCAGTCACGCCCACAAAGCAGCGACGAATCCGTGCAAGCCGAATCACAGGCCACGCCGCGAACAGCGGTGAACCCCCTCACAGCCGCGCAGGTTGATGCTGCGTTCGCCGAGATTGCAACGGCACTTCGCCACGGCGATGGAGAAGCGTTCACAGCACTACCTCGTGCAAAGAAGCCGCAACTCGCTGTGGTCGAGGCGCCAGAAAACCTGGTTGTTGACCCCGAACTAGGCATCGTCAGCGATCCGAAACTCGCGCTGTGTCAGATGTGCCTAACAGGGTTGGTCGATGTCCGCACACGACGTGTGTGTGCGCACTGTGTGAGCGTTGATCGACTCCTTGCAAAGCAATTCCAAGCCGCACGATTCCTGCCGACCACGCGCCGTTTCGGCACTGTGAATCGCTGTCAAATGGTGCGCACACTCGTGCCTCAAGTTTCTCGCACACCTGCTGATACACGCATGCACCGAACCTTGGAACGCGAACTTTGGCACCAAATGCAGCAACTCTTCGAGTCAAATCTGCGGCTGCTTGTGCGCTTGCGAGAACTCCCCACTGGCCAACCCATGGCCTACACCGATTGGGCACACGACCACAGCCCGAGCATCACTCGCTCATTGGATGCCTACCTGGCTTACACGCTCGTGCACGCACCCTGGGCGCGCACACATGTTGAACAACTCATCATCGAGAACGAAGGGGAACTCGCATGACTCACTCATCCGAAAGCGCAGGCGTCTCCAGCGCAACACGCGCGACCCACGACGAGCCGTCAGAACTCACCGTGGAAGACATCGTCAATGTCCTCACCAATGCACATGTGCGCATCGCGAAGCCAGACTTGTGTGGACTGTGTGTTCAAGATTGGGCGGCTGCACCAAGCCTGATGTGTAGCACGTGCGTTGCAGTGGATGATGTGCTCGCCGCGGCAGCCGGTAGCACGCATTTTCTGCCACACATCTGGGTCAGTCGACTTGATGAGCAACCTCGCGATGTGATGGCCTGCGCGCTGCACACACTGCACTGGCCCAACGACACAGGGTTCTATGGCGTTTACACCACCATGAACAACATCCTGCGGCGCAAAGCGCGAGCGCGGCGAGAGGCCGTGCGTCAACATTTTGCAAATGCGAGAACATCAGTCGCGGACATCGTGGCGTCACTGCAACCAAGCCGCGTGCAGTCCCTTGCAATCCTCACCGATGTTGCATCGGAATCGTTTCCCGAACTTCGGTCGTGGCTCGACGGCGTCATTACACTTGTGCGAGTGCTGTGCGAGCAGCAGGACTCTGAGTCACCGGTCACATTGAGCGACTACCAGCGTGCGCGGATTGCGACGGTGCTGCGATGAGCGACAAGAAGCACTTCTACAAAGTTCCCAAGCGCGTGGTTGACATGACAGACGAAGAGCGACTCGAGTTCTGTCGACAACTGTGGTCTCGGATGGTGACGGACCTAACGAGCGACGAAGAGCCGGCCGAATTGGCAGACGGCTCGAGAGACTCGATCGAGGAGTGATTCCGCCGACCTTTCGTAACTTTCGTAACTGTGCTACTGTCGCAGAGGTGCTAGGGCAAACATCGTCTGAGAGGAGTGCGTCGTGACGACAAAAGTGACTGCTTCGCAGACGAACCGCGCCCCGGCTGCCGATGAGGCAGTGCGCTCTGATTTGGCAGCGCTGGTGAAATCGGGTCTCGGTCACGAAGGCCTTGGTCAATCCGTGTCCCTACTCATTTCAGACTCAGAAGGACAACGAGCATTGCCACTGCCGATGGACGTGCGGCTTGCGTTGAGCGAAGTAATTGAAGCCCTAAGTCACGGAAAGTCGGTCATCGTCGTGCCCGGCGATTCAGAGATCAGCACACAGCAAGCGGCAGACATCATCGGCGTGAGCAGACCGACAGTCGTCGCGCTTATCAACCGTGGAGAGCTAGCGGCTCATGTGCCGGGCTCAATTCGTCGACGGGTACGCCTGTCTGACGTGCTGGCTTATCGCGATGAGCTGTACCAAAAGCGTACGCGCTTCATCGCTGAGAGTTCCGACGAATACCCATCTGTGGAAAATGTTTCGGAACTCATATCTGAGGCTCGCAACCATGCATGACTAACCGAGACATGCGCAGACTCCGCAGATGCTGCGCGCAGTCTTGGACACATGTGTGCTCGTACCCGGGCTGCAGCGTGACTTCTTATTGCAACTGGCTGCACAACGCACGTATGTTCCTTTGTGGAGTTCCGGAACGCTCGTTGAACTGGAATACGTACTAAGACGCCTAGATGAACGTAATGAACGCCTTAGTCGTAGACCAGACCGAATGCAACTCATAAGACGAATGGTCGAAGTTTTTCCCGGCTCAACTATGAATGCAGCACGCGATTTCGAATATCCCTATGAACTTGTCGACCCCCAGGACTCTCATGTGATTCATGCGGCTGTCTTAGGTGCAGCTGACGCAATCGTCACGGACGACATGCGCGCAGGCTTTGCCGTTTCACCAGTTTTGGCGCGACTCGGCGTCCAAGTTCTCGAACCGCGCAGATTCACGGCCGCACTTGCATCTGCGCACACTCGCCTAGCACTCGAAGCAGTTCATGCCATTGCGAGCAGAACGAAACGCCCTCCGATGACGGCCCGGAATGTCATCACGGCATTGCGCGATGTGCACAACTTCGTTGAACTCGCGGACCTTCTTGAACCCTTCGTTCAGTCCAACTTAGGAGATGAGAACGCGTGAATGAACCCACACAACCGCAGCCAAAACAGTTCCGCCCAGCGCTCAAAGGTGTGCCGCTAACCGACACACGCAGACCTTGAGGTGGCTCTGACATCAGCGGTGCTTTGCGGGGGCATCTACGCTGCACACGTGTTCCCGGCGACGAGCGTTCTCCCCGATGACCGCACGGTCGGTGCGCTACTCGCGGCTAGCCGAGTGTTCATGGACGCTGGGTTGGTGGTCCTTGTGGGGGCTTTGGTGCTTGCCATCGCCACTCCCAATGTCAGCGGCATCATCACCGCCGCGGGCCAGCGCATGCTTGGCGTTGCTCGCTTCGCATCGGCCGTGACGGCCGCAGCCACCTTGGTCTTTGCCGTGTCCACGACCGCCGATGTGCTCGCAGTGAGTGCGGTGGATGTGCTGAGGCAACCATCACTAGTGCTCAGTTTCGTTACCCAGACCACACTGGGCACGGCACTGTTGTGGCAACTTGGCGCACTTGTTGTGTTTGCACCACTGACGCTTGTGACACAGCGCACCATTGCGGCGCTGACCTTGTCGTTGCTCCCGGCTGTCGTGGTGATTGCCCGCGCAGCAACAGGACACTCAGGAAACTCCGAGTGGCACATGGCTGCAGTCGAAAGTTGGGCGTTCCATATCGCCGCTATGTGTGTCTGGGTCGGCTCGGTTCTCGTGATGGCGTTGCCCCACACTGAGTTCAACGCCAGCATCGCGACACGAATAACTTCCTTGATTCGCGTGTGTGTTGTCTTGGTTGTGCTCAGTGGGGTGGTGAATGCCGCTGTGCGCGTGAGTCATGTGGAGCAACTGTTCACCACGCGGTACGGCCAATTGATTGTGGTGAAAGTGCTCGCACTCATCGCTGCTGTGTGGATTGCTAGCCGCTGGTCATCGAGCAAGGTGACCACCAAACACCCCGATGACAGAGTTGTGAAATCTGTGTGGCTGCGCAACCAAGCACTGCTGTTCTGCGCGGTCATCATTGTGTCGGTTGCGCTCTCACGAACTGCACCACCTGTGAACCCAGACGCACAGATTGGTTTCTTCACAGATTTGCGCCAAATTCTTGGGTTCACACCGCCGCCCGAGCCAAGTTTTGCCAATCTCACATGGACGCAATGGCGGCCAGATGTGTTCTGGCTCGCTGT